>JBARNF010001321.1:0-13365 GCA_049802835.1 Bradyrhizobium sp. | reverse complement strand
TTCAGCGCGGTCTCGGACCAGCGGCTCTTCGGCACCACGTCGTAGTTCAGCGCGATCGCGAAATGCGTGCCCTCATAGTCGAGCTCCGACAGCAGCGCGGCCACCGAGGTCGCGGCGATGTCGCGGGCCTCGCCGTTGACGGTCACGCGCATCGCATCACCTCGTTGTCGATCTGGCCGCGCTCTACGTAGTTCAGCGTCGCCTGCGCCAGGCTGGGGGCGATCAGGAAGCCGTGGCGATAGAGGCCGTTGACGCGGATCTCGTGCTCGCCCTCGACCGTGATGCGCGGCAGATTGTCGGGATAGGCCGGCCGCAGGCCAGAGCCGAATTCGAGGATGCGGGCTTCGCCGAACGCCGGATGCACCGAATAGGCGGCGCCCAACAGCTCCAGCGCCGAGCGCAAGCTGACGCCGGTGTCCTCGGCCTCGAGCGAGGTCGCACCCAGCATGAACAGATTGTCGGCGCGGGGGATCAGATACAGCGGCCAGCGCGGATGCATCAGGCGGACGGGGCGGGCGAGGCTGACTTCCGCTGTTTCGATCAGGATCATCTCGCCCTTGACGCCGCGCAGCTCGGGCTCGACGTCGCGCGCCTCCAACCCGCGGCAGTCGATCACGAGGCCGTCGAGATCAGACGCGCGCACGTCGCTGTTGAACAGCACGCGGCCGCCGGCCTCGACGATGCGCTGATGCAGCTTGGGCAGCACGCGGCGCGGCTCGACATGGCCCTCGGCCGGATAGAAGAGGCCCTCGCGGAAGCGGCCCTCGAGCGACGGCTCGAGCGCGGCGAGCGCGGCCGCATCGAGCCGCTGATAGTCGGAGGTCCGCCGTGCGAACCGGTCGTAGTCGCTGCGGTCGCGCGCATGCGCCACCACCAGCGAGCCGTTGAACGGCGTGTCCGGCAACTCGCGGCGCCAGATCTCGAGCGAGGCCAGCCCAAGCCGGCTGATCACCGGTTCGGCGATCTCGCTCTCGCAATAGGGCGCCAGCATGCCGCCGGCCCAATGGCTGGTGGCGAGCATGAGATCGGCGTCGCTGCGTTCGTGCAGGGTCACGGCGTGGCCGGCCCGCGCGAACAGCAAGGCCTGCCAGGCACCGGCAATACCTGCGCCGATGATGGATACGGGACGATCCCCGCGATTCGTGGCTGTCTGCTGCATCCCTGTCCCTTCGCCGGCATGACCCGGATCAGGTTCAAAGGGTCACCGCATCACGCTGCGGTATCTCAGCTCCCCCTCGGAGCTCCCCTCGGAACGCGCTTAAAATAGACCGATACGCTCCCGTGTCAACGGAGTGTCACGGAAAGACCCAGATGGGCTCGGACAGGAACCAGCCGACCTCAGTGCGCGCGCGCGTGGCGGCCGGCCGCAATCTTCGGTGTGATATCGAGCGGGGCGTTCGCCCGGTCGGGCCGGCCGATGGGCCGCGCGTCGGCCACGCGCTGCCGTTTGGCCTCCTCGTAATAACCCTTTGCGAAAAACAGCACGGCACGGTTGTGATCGCCATGGGCGGCGCGATAGGCGCCGGCGAGATAGCGCACGCCATAGGTCAGGTTGGTGTTGGGGTCGTGCAGGCCCTGCGCGTCGCCGGTGTAGCCGAGGCTGCGCGCGGTGCCGAGCTTGATCTGCATTAGCCCGATGCAGCCGCAGCTGCCGACGAGATCCTTCTGATATTTGCTCTCGCGCACGATCACGCGGTGGATCAGCGATTCGGGAATGCTGTTGGCGGCGGCGTGGACGGCGACCAGCGCATCGATGTGCGGATGGCCGGTGTTCATGTGTTTCGGCTTGGCCTCGGCCGCTCTCCGCTCGCCGTCGTGGATGTCGACGCCGGGCGCATCGCTCGGCGCCGCCTCGATGTCGGCCGGCTGCGCGGTGGCATTCGCGTCCACGGGCCGCGAGGGATCGGCGGCGCTCACGGCCTCGATCGCCTCGGCCTCGCGTGCAGCCTTGGTGACGGCGCTCCGTGCGGCGAAATCCTTGACGGTGTCGCTGTGGACATGGGCCAGCTTCATGGCAGGACCGGCCTTGGCGGCCGACTTGCCGGACTTCGTCTTGGCTGCCGCGCTCTCCGATGCCGTGCCGGGATCTTCGGCACCCATGGCCAGCGGCAGGTGGCCGGTCATCGCAAGGCCTGCGATGCAGGCCGTCAGCACAAGACGTCTCATGTGTCAGGATCCCCCGGGAACCACGCGCATGCCAAAGCAGCCCCCCGGCATGCGTTCACACTTTTCGCACCGTAATTGGTGCAAACGCCGGGCGATAATGTGGCAAAAATCGGGCGGAGAGCGCCGGGCGACCACGGGGGAGGGCACCGGTTTACCCCGAATTATACCGGGCATGGTTGGCTGGCCGAGGTCCCCCAGTCAGGTCTCCCAGTCAGGTCCATGCCGCGATGACGCTCTCCGTCACCCACACCGAAGCAAGTGCCCGGCCGGCGCATGGATTGCTGCCGCTGTGGGTCGGTGCCGGCGTCTACGCGCTGCTGCTGATCTCCGGCAACCGGCTGCTCAACGATCCCGACACGCTGTGGCAGATCACGGTGGGGCGATGGATCATCGATCACCGCGCGGTGCCCGTGGTCGACGTCTATTCCTTCACGATGCGCGGTGCGCCGTGGATGTCGACGCAGTGGCTCGCCCAGGTCGCCTATGCCGAAGCCCATGCGCTGGCCGGCTGGACCGGACCGGTGGTGCTGGCGGCGTCCGCGATCGCGCTTGCCTTCGCGCTGTTCGCGCGGCTGTTGAGCCGGCACCTGCGCGACAGCACCACGCTCGTGTTCGTGGTCGCGGCATTCCTGCTTTGCCTGCCGCATCTGCTGGCGCGGCCGCACGCGCTGGCCTTCCCGATCCTGGTGGCTTGGATCGCGGGGCTGATCGATGCCGCCGATCGCAAGGACGTGCCGCGGCCTGCGCTCGCGCTGCTGGTCGCAGTGTGGGCCAATCTGCACGGCGGTTTCGTGTTCGGGCTGTTCTTCATCGCGCCGGCGGCGCTCGATGCGCTGGTGAATGCCGAGCCGTCGGCTCGCCGCAGCCTCGCGCTGCGCTGGGCGATGTTCGCCGGTCTCGCGCTGCTTGCCAGCTGCTGCACGCCCTATGGCTGGAACGCGCTGCTCGCCTCGCAGAAGATCCTGTCGCTGGGACAGGCGCTGCCGCTGATCGTGGAATGGAAGGCGGCCGACTTCCAGAGCCTCGGCCCGTTCGAGATCTGCCTCCTGCTCGCGCTCGGCCTTGCGTTGTTCCACGGCATCAGGCTGCCGCCTGTGCGCATCCTGATGCTGCTTGGCCTCCTGCACATGGCGCTGGCGCAGGCGCGGGCAGCCGAGATCCTCGCGCTGGTCGGTCCGCTGGTGATCGCCGCGCCGCTGGGGCGGCAGATCGGTATACAGCCTGCGGAGCCCGCGGGCAGCAGCTCCCGCGCATGGATGATCTCGGCTGTCGTGCTGGCGCTCGGTGCCGGCACGCTCGCATCGGTGTCGATCCTCAACTTCGCGCCGAACCTGCGCGGCACGCCGGTGGCGGCCGTCACCGAGCTCAAGAAGCTCAACCTGACGCGTGTCCTCAATGACTATGATTTCGGCGGCTACCTGATCTCGACCGGCGTGGCGCCGTTCATCGACGGCCGCACCGAGCTCTATGGCGAGACATTCTTCGTCGACCACAACGCCGCATCGGGCCTGATGGAGCCCGATAATCTGTTCCGGCTTCTGAAGGACTATGACATCGAGGCGACACTGCTGCGGACTCAGAGCGCGGCCACCAAGCTGCTCGATCATATCGACGGCTGGCAGAAGGTCTACTCGGACGACATCGCCACGATCCATCTGCGCAAGACCGGTGCCGGCCATACGGCGGAACCGGCGGTGGATCCTCACAGCAATTGACTCGACGCTGCCGAGAGTCCATCCGCTCCCGGTGCGCCTCAAGTGATACTCATTTCCATCTTGAAGCTTTATCTTGAAGCGCTCCGATTGCGTGCGTCGTGTCGCACGCGACAACGCGGCGCGTGCAAACGCATCGCCATGCAGCTATGATCATAGTCGTCAGTTCGACAGCATGCCTGACTCATTCACAAACTGAACGGAGAGGGAGCGCGTCATGGCCCCTAAGGCAACCGCCATTCCATCCATCGTCAACGACGCGGCCGATGATACGGCACAGGCTTTGGTTCGCGTGCTGGACCTGCCGCGCAACAATCCTTGCGCCCAATGCGGCGAGGCGATCGCGCTGCCGGCATGGGTCGAGGCCAGCGAACGGCGGAAGTCCTACTTGTGGCACTGTCGGATGTGCGACTATCGATTCGAAACTATCGCTTTCTATGCCGAGCCCGTCGAGCGCGACGATGCGCTGGCCGCGTAGTTGACGCGGGCGAGGTTCACCGTTCTCAGAGCGTGGCGTTGGTATGATTCTGCCCTCTCGGTAAAGCCGGGTCGTCGCATCACCAGCGATGGCCGTGGCGGAGCTGTCACAAAGTGACGATGCCGCACTGCACTGGGGCAGCTTGTCGCGCAACAGACGGAAATCGCAGTTCCAACGGAACGCGGGCTGTCCATTGCAGTTCTCTCGTCACCATTCACTGAGAGGAGACACCACATGGTGATGAAGACTGTTGCGGCCGGCCTCGCCGGTTCCCTGCTGCTCGCGACCGCGGCGTTTGCTGCGGAGAGCACCACCACGACCACCAGCACCACCACCCGTGCCGACACCACGGCGGCGTCCTATCAGGGCGACTGGCGCAGCTCGAAGCTGGTTGGCGTCAAGGTCTACAACAACAACAACGAGAATGTCGGCTCGATCGACGAGCTGCTGGTCGACAAGAGCGGCGCGGTCAAGGGCGTCGTGATCGGCGTCGGCGGCTTCCTCGGCATGGGCGAGCACCTCGTGGCCATGTCGTTCGACCAGATCAAGTTCTCGGATCAGCCGGTGCAGTCGAACACCGCCTCGAATGCCCCGGCGTCGGGCACGACCTCGTCAACCACTCCGCCGGCCTCGACCACGACCGGCGCTGCGACGGGCACCTCGTCGTCGATGAGCTCCTCGAAGAGCCGCTGGTATCCCGACCACGCCGTGATCAACGCCAGCAAGGACCAGCTGAAGTCCATGCCCCAGTTCAGCTATTCGGAGTAACGCGCAACTGATCGGCAGCTGATTGATCGCTGCGGCGCGCCCGGTTCCGCCGGGCGCGTTCGCACGTTACGCCGCAGGGCGCAGGCTTTTCTGGATCAGGGGCAGCTCGATCCGCGCGACGAGGCCGGACGGCTTGCGATCGTGCAAGGACAGCTCGCCGCCGTGGGCCTGAACGATCGCCTTTGCAATCGACAGTCCAAGTCCGAAGCCGGTGGCCTCGTCCATGTTGCGGGCGTGGTCACCTCGCACGAACGGCTCGAGCATGTCGGGCTTGAGTGCGTCCGCGATGCCCGGTCCGTTATCCTCGACGTCGATCGTCAGCCGCTTCGTCGTCATGGTCAGCCGGACCACGGTTTCGGTGCCGTATTTCACGGCGTTCTCGACCAGATTGGTGAGCGAGCGCATCAGGTCTTCAGGCCGTGCGGTCGTCATCGCATGCGTCGGGCCGACATAGGTGACGTTGTGACCGACATCCGAGAACTGATCGGCGACGAGCTGCAGGATGCTGGCGATGTCGACCAGCGTCATCGGCTCGAGCTTGCGGCCGTTGCGCAGGAACGACAGCACCGAGCCCAGCATCGTATGCATCTGATCGAGGTCGGCGAGCATGCGGCTGCGCTGCAGCTCGTCCTCCACGAACTCGCAGCGCAGGCGCATGCGCGTGAGTGGCGTGCGCAGGTCGTGGCTGATGGCCGCCAGCATCTTGGTCCGGTCGTTGATCAAGGCCGTGATGCGCTGGTGCATCCGGTTGAGCGCGCGCGCCAGCGAGCGGATCTCTTCGGGCCCGCGCTCGGGAAGGGCGGGCCCGTCGCCGTCGAGGCTGAAGCTCTCGGCCGCCTTTGCAAAGCTCGACAATGGCGATGTCAGCGCGCGTGCAGCCCACAGGCCGAGCAGGGTCGTGCTGATCAGTGCGAACAGGATCGTCGTCAGCCAGGGGGCACCCCAGAACGGCGGCCGGTGCGGCCGGTCGGGCGCTTTGGCTGAGATCATGTCGCCATCCGGCAGCACGAAAACGATCCTGCGTGCGCCCGATCCCGGCGGCGGCATGAAGATCCGATAGCCGGGGCCGAGGCCGCGATAACCGCCGGGCCCGGGGGGCGCGACCTCGGTGGCGCCACGAGACCTGAAGTCCTGCTCGTCTGCGCGCGGCCCGGCTTCGGCATCCGGTTGGGCACCCGGCTGCGGAGGAGGCCGTTCCCCTTCAGCGGGCAGCGGCCCGGAATGAGGCTTGATGTCGAACTCGGGGTAGGCGCGCCCGATGTCGGCCATCAGGTGTGGCCGGTCATCCGAAGCCGCGCGTCCGAGGACGTGGACGACCGTTGCGAGCTGGAACGGACCGGCCTCGTTCTCGCCCGCCGGCTGCTCGGCACGATGGATCAGGAACGTCGCGGTGATGATGGCATGAAGTGCGACGATGGAAATGGCCACCAGCGCCGTGATCTGGCCGCGGATTCCTTTCAGGTTGAGAAAGCCGAACGACGTCATGACGCAGCCACCCGATCCGACCGGTCAATGGCCCTGCGGGCCTGTCACCACCTCGACGACAGGCGTGAACATGTAGCCGCCGGAACGCACGGTCTTGATGATCGTGGCCTCCTGCAGATCCGGCTCGATCTTGCGGCGGATGCGGCTCACCAGAACGTCGATGGAGCGCTCGAACGAGCCGGCGCTGCGCCCCTGCGTGAGGTCGAGCAGGCTGTCGCGCGACAGCACACGACCGGGCCGCTCGCAGAAGGTGCGCAGCAGATCGAACTCGGCGCTGGTCATCGCGACGCGCGCGCCCTCGGGATTGCGCAATTCGCGCTGCCGGAAATCGATCTTCCAGCCGAGGAAGGACAGCGCGGAGGCACCTTCCGTTGCGCTGGCGGTCATCGCCGCGGCCTGCCGGCGCAGCACTGCATTGATGCGAGCTAGAAGTTCGCGCGGATTGAACGGTTTCGGCAGGTAGTCATCGGCCCCCATCTCGAGCCCGAGAATACGGTCGACGTCCTCGCCGCGTGCGGTCAGCATGATGATGGGCACCTGCGATTCCGCGCGCAGCTTGCGGCACAGCGTCAGCCCGTCTTCGCCGGGCAGCATCACGTCGAGGATCAGGAGATCGACACGGTGGTCGCCCATGATGCGGGTCATCTCGCGGCCATCGGTCGCGGTCGTCACGTTGCAGGCATTGTTGCGCAGATATTTCGCGATGAGCGTCCGCGTTTCGCGGTCGTCCTCGACGACAAGGATGTGTGGTTGTGTCTGGGCCATACCGACAAGTGACCTAGAATCGCGGCGTTTTGCGAAGAATTTTGTTACGGAATGTTTCCTGCCGGCAACATCAGGCACGGCCCGTAAACCGTCTAGGCACGTGTTGCGGCTTTCGTGTGGGCGCGTCAAGCCTGACGCGGACGGAGGGAGAGGCGACCTCGGCTTCGCCTACACCAGACTACCTAAGCACTACCGGCTTTGTCGCACGACACTGGTCGTGAGTGCGCCCTCTCCCCTTGCGGGAGAGGGCATGAAGGACCGAGCGGCATACTCGCTTGGGTGAGGGGTATCTCTCCACGAGCGTGGTCCGCGGAGAGATACCCCTCACCGGAGCGAGCAAGCGGATGGGCTGGCGATGCCCTCTCCCGCAAGGGGAGAGGGCACTGTATCGGGCAGTCTTGCTGCGGCAAATGAAAGTGCGCCGAGGCTCAGTTCGACTTGACCAGCGGGCAGCCGCCCTTGTCGAGCGGACGGAAGGCCTCGTCGCCCGGCACGGTGGCGATCAGTTTGTAGAGATCCCAATCCCCCTTCGACTCCTCCGGCTTCTTGACCTCGAACAGATACATGTCGTGCACCATGCGGCCGTCGATCCGGATCTTGCCGTTCTTGGCGAAGAAGTCGTTCACCGGCGTCGCGCGCATCTGCTCCATCACCTTGGGTGCCTCGTCGGTGCCGATGGCCTCGATCGCCTTGAGATAATGCATGGTGGCGGAGTAGAGCCCGGCCTGGATCATGGTCGGCATGTGCCCGACCTTCTCGTTGAAGCGCTTGGAGAAGGCACGGGTCTCGTCGTTCATGTCCCAGTAGAACGCGTCGGTAACGGTCAGGCCGGATGTCGACTTGATGCCGAGCGAATGCACGTCGGTGATCTCCATCAGCAGCGCGATCATCTTCTGGCCGCTCTGGGCGAGGCCGAATTCGGCGGCCTGTTTCAGCGCGTTCTGGGTATCGCCGCCCGCGTTGGCGAGGCCGACGACCTTGGCTTTCGAGGCCTGCGCCTGCAGCACGAAGGACGAGAAGTCCGAGGAGTTCAACGGGTGGCGCACCTCGCCGAGCACCTTGCCGCCGCTCTCCTTCACGACGTTGGCGGCGTCGCGCTGCAATGCCTGGCCGAATGCGTAGTCCGCCGTGATGAAGAACCAGGTGTCCTCGCCGCGCTTCACCATCGCCTTGCCGGCGACGTTGGACAGCGCGTAGGTGTCGTAGGTCCAGTGCACCGTGTTGGGCGAGCATTGCACGCCGGTGATGTCCGACGAGCCGCCCCCGGAATTGATGTGGATCTTGTTCTTCTCGCGCGTCAGCGCCGAAATCGGCAGCGCCACCGAGGAGGTCGGCACGTCGAAGATCGCGTCGACCTTCTCGTTGTCGTACCAGTTGCGCGCGATGTTGACGCCGACGTCGGGCTTGTTCTGGTGGTCGGCCGAGACCACCTCGACCTTCTTGTCCTTGACCTTGCCGCCGTAATCCTCGACCGCCATCTGCACGGCCACCAGCGAGCCCTTTCCGGTGGCATCCGCATAGAGGCTGGACATGTCGGTCAGCACGCCGATCTTGACGACGTCGTCGGAAATCGTCTGCGCCCGAGCGGTTCCGCAGACGGCCGCGAGCGCCATTGCGGCAGCGAGGGCTTGCGCCGAGGGTCTCATGTTCCTCTCCCGGGATTGTTGTCTTTGGTGTGGGCAGTTCTATCCACCCTTGAGCATCGTGCAACGCGGGGCGGCGCATGGGACGGTTGCACAGCGAGGGATTACAGGCCCGGCAGCGAGTTGACCCTGACCGTCATGGTGCCCTCGGCCGAGGCGATGACGCGCAGCACGTCGGCGTCGAAGGCGATGTCGGTGAGGGTCAGGTTGTTGACGTCGGTATCGACGCGGATGCCGTTCTCGTTCTTCTGCAGCTCGGCGATCGCGGCGGCGATTTTCTCGCGCACATTGTCGGAGAACGGCTTGAGGTCGATGACCGATCGCTCCAGCAATGCGCGTTGCAGATGCGGCACCGTGGCGCGGGCCGCGGCGCCGAGCAGCCCGAAGGCCGCGTCCGATTCGACCGCGAGCTGCAGATCGGCAAGGCGCAGGATCTGCTGCGCCTGGTCGACCACAGGGCGTCCCCAGATGTGCACGGTCGCGTCGGCACTGACGCCGAAGAAGCTCTCCTTCTCCTTGCCTTTGACCTGCAGCGAGATCAGCAGCCGGTTGCCCGAGGGGACGACGGTTGCATGCTTGACGGTGACCGCGACCGGGCCGGAGCCGTCCTCCGGGAAGGTTCGCCCTGCGAGCTGCGAGTCGACGAGCTTGTTGAGCTCGGTGAAGGGGACATCGATCGGAACCGCGATGCTGATGCCGCCCGTGGTGGGCGGAATGATCGTGATCTTCTCGGGGAACGGGCATTCCGGCTTCGTCTCTGCCGGAGTGACCCGGGTCTCCGCCTCGATGCCGACCGTCACCGTCGCTGTATTGGCATCGATCACAGGCTGTGCCGCCAGCGCCCGGGTCGGCTTCATCTCGAGCCACACGGCCGGCAGTCCCGGGGCGGTGCCCTGCAGCGGCACCGAGCGGCAGGCGCGAGCCCATTGCGCCTGCGCGTTGCGCCTCAGGGTGGGGTCCTTGCGAAGCCTGTCGCTCAGCGCGTTCAGCTGATCGCCGACCGTCTTGTCGATGACGGGCTTCATCTGCGCGGGCACGTTGACCCGGGCCCCGGCCACCGTCAACGCTGTGTCGCCGAGGTTGACCTGGGCGGCAAAGTTCGGCTCGAGATACCAGGATGCCGCCAGACGGGGCCGCATCGCGATGACGATGTTGCCCTTGATGTCGGCCGTGGCGTTCAGGTTCTTGATGTTGATGCCCCCGATCTGCTTGGCGGCATCCGATCCGAGCAGGCCGCCGATGGCGTCACCGAGGGCGCCGGTCGCCTTCGCCGAGAGCGAGCCGGTGACGTTCAGCCGGCCCGAGATCGGCGTCGCCAGCGACAGCGTGTCCTGTGTCCCGGTCGCGGCGATGGCGCCGCGCGAGACGGTCCAGCCGATGTCGGCGTTCTGCAGCACCTGGGCGGCGGGATTGTCGGCCTTGCCGGAGAAGTTGCGCGGCGTGGCCTTTTCAGCAGCGTCACGGATCGCGCCGAGCGAGATCGAGACCGGCGCCATGATGATCGAATTGCGCGTCGCCGGGGGCAGCGGGGTCAACTGAGCGAGCGGCGGCGCCGGCGTATTGCCGGTGAAGAGAAACAGCTCCGTGGCAATGACGCCGATGAGGACGAGCGCCACCACTGCGGCCGAGCCGATCAGGATCATCCGGAGCTGGAGCGGTGACGGCCGCGGTGGTCGCTGCGATTTCGGAGCGAGCGGATGCGGCTTGCTCTGCCAGTCTGGTCGCGGCGTCGGAAGCTTCATGTCGGGTCCACGGACTCCAGCTGCCGCGATGCCGGCTCACTCCGGCAGCGGCAAGATCGCGGTTAATGCAAGATTATCGAGCTTACAGGGCCGGACGGTGGCGCGCCAGGGCGCTCGGCTCAACCGCCGGCCTTCAATCAGCCGTGATGGTGAACAGCCGAACGCGCGCAAAGAAGTGACCGCCGGGCCTTGCGCCGCGGCGGTCGAGTTAGGGAGGAACGGGAAGGGCAGGCGCGGCAGCGATGCGCCGGTCAGCGCGTCACGCGGCCGAGATCGGCGCGGCGCTCCATCGGCAGCACGATCACCCTGGCCCCGACGTTGACGCGCGAGTAGAGGTCGATCACGTCCTGATTGGTCAGACGGATGCAGCCCGAGGACACATGCGTGCCGATCGTGTCCGGCGCGTTGGTGCCATGGATGCGATAGACGGTGCCGCCGAGATACATCGCGCGGGCGCCGAGCGGATTGCCGGGGCCGCCGGCCATGTGGCGCGGCAGATAGGGCTGCCGCGCGATCATCTCCGGCGGCGGCGTCCAGTCCGGCCACTCGGCCTTCTTCGTGATCGATTGCGTGCCCGACCAGGTGAAGCCGTCGCGGCCGACGCCGATGCCGTAGCGCATAGCCTGGCCGTTGCCGAGCACGTAGTACAGATGGGTGTTGGGGGTGTCGATGATGACGGTCCCCGGCGCCTCGCGGGTCGCGTAGTTCACGATCTGGCGGCGCAGGCGCGCAGGCAACTCATAAGTCGTTGCCTCGTCCTCGCGCGGGGTGATCATCTGCTGCGGCGCCATCGGCGGCTCATAGGTTGCGAGCGGCGGCGGCAGCAGGAAGGGAAACGGCAGCGACGCCGGTGGCGCAGCCTGCGCCGGCACAGCGGCCAGAATTGCGCCAACGACGAGCGCGCCGAAGAAAATGCGGGGCCCTAAACGGACCGGACCTTGGGTGAACATGCACGTCCCCTTGTTTGATCGCTCTCCGCCGCTGTCGCCTTTGCGATCAGCCGGCCTGAAATCAGTTGCCTGTCATCAATGATGAGCGCCTTGACCGGCGCCTTGCGGTGCAACTCATAGGGGAGAAACGTTTCGGTGCATTTGCGCGCGGGCCGTAAAACGGTTTCGTCGCCTTAACCGTTTGTTTCATGACGGTTTCACGACATGCCGGCGCGGCATCCCGGGCACATCGCGGCAAAAAGTGCCTTCGACAGTTCGATGACGTCACACGCCTGAAATATCAATGTCGGAATTTGCAGGCGTTCAGAATCGCTTCAACTTTCCGGATCGCCTTATGCGGATCTTAATCGCTACTGACGCCTGGCACCCGCAGGTCAACGGCGTGGTGCGCACGCTCACCTCGCTGGCCCGGGCCGCGTCGACGCTCGGCGCCGAGATCACCTTCCTCACGCCGGAAGGCTTCCCGTCATTCGCGGTGCCGACCTATCCGGGCCTGCGGCTTGCGATCACCAACGGCAGCGAGATCGCGCGCCGCATCGAGGCGGCCGCGCCCGATGCGATCCACATCGCGACCGAAGGCACGATCGGCTGGGCGGTGCGCCGCTACTGCCTGCGCCACGGCCTGCCGTTCACGACGTCCTACACGACGCGCTTTCCGGAATATGTCTCGGTGCGCACCGGCATTCCCGATGCGGTCGGCTACTGGGTGATGCGCCGCTTCCACGATGCGGCCGCGATGACCATGGTCGCGACCAACTCGCTGAAGCAGGATCTTGCGGGGCGCGGTTTCAAGAAGCTCGGCTTCTGGACCCGCGGCGTCGACACCAAGCTGTTCAATCCGGACGAGCCGGCTGCGCTGGATCTGCCGCGCCCGGTGTTCATGACGGTCGGCCGCGTCGCGGTCGAGAAGAACCTCGAAGCGTTTTTGTCGCTCGATCTGCCGGGCTCGAAGGTCGTGGTCGGCAACGGCCCGCAGAAGGCCGAGCTGGAGCGCCGCTTTCCGGCTGCGCATTTTCTCGGCGAGAAGACGGGCAGGGATCTGACCGCGCACATGGCGGCGGCCGACGTTTTCGTGTTTCCGAGCCTGACCGACACCTTCGGCGTAGTGCAGCTGGAGTCGCTCGCCTGCGGCACGCCCGTCGCGGCGTTTCCGGTCACCGGGCCGCTCGACGTCATCGCCGATCATCCGATCGGCGCGATCGACTGGGACCTGCGCGCGGCGTGCCTCAAGGCGCTGACGATGTCGCGCGAGACCTGCCGGACGTTCGCGCTCGACCGCTCCTGGGACAACAGCGCGCGCCAGTTCATCGGCAACCTCGCCGTGCTGCAGCCGTCTCGTGTCATTCGTCCCGCGCCGGTGCTGGCCGGTCGGAGCGCGGTGCGCGGCTGACGGCAAACTACGCGTCACCCTATCAATTCCAAAGCAAAGTGAGATGTAACGATGGCAGAAACCATGAAGCTCGACGGTGCGCGGGAGCTCGATTTCGACCGCGAACAGGTCGAGCAGGCCTATGACCGCTGGGCTCCGATCTACGATCTGGTGTTTGGCGGCGTGTTCGAGAAGGGCCGTCAGGCCGCGATCAGCGCCACCAACAAGCTCGGCGGACGCGTGCTCGAGGTCGGCGTCGGCACCGGCATCTCGCTGCCGCTCTATGC
>JBARNF010001320.1:0-10457 GCA_049802835.1 Bradyrhizobium sp. | reverse complement strand
GCGATGCCGGACGATCGGCACTCCGTGCGAGTCCGGCTGTTGTCATTCGTGACGATTTGATTACGGTCACATGACAGGATAGGGCGTCCCTGATCTGCCGGCATGCGCCGGCGAAGGGCACTGCCGTCCGACCATCGCCGCCGCATGTCGCTGACCCCCAACCACGAACCGATCACCACGCTCGCCGGCGCGAACGCGACGCGCTCCGCCGTCGCACGGCTGTCGGCGGTCGCCGCCCCACACGTCGCGGCCCTGGCGCTGATGCTGCATACCGAGAACGATTTCGGCTCGCGGCTCGGCTTCGTGCTGGCCTGGGGCATCCTGAACGGCTTCTGGCTGCTGCTGCTGCGGCGGCCGGCGGTATCGGGCGCGCTGGCGCTGACCATGGTCGTCGTGCTGGTGCTGCTGTCGCAGCTGAAGCACGCCGTGGTCCAGATGACCGCCAACTTCGTCGACGTGATGATCATCGATCACGACAGCGCGGCGTTCCTGTTCACGATCTTTCCGAACCTGAAGCTCTCGGTCATGGTGGCGGCCGCGGTGGTGCTGCCGCTGATGGGCCTGTTGTGGTGGGTCGATCCGTATCGGATCGCGCGGCTGCCGGCGCTGGCGGGCAAGCTCGCCTGCCTCGCGGCGCTGACGCTGTATTCGCTCAACTGGCGTGACGAAGCCTGGCGCGGCTATTACGACGACGGCTATCTGTCGAAGTTCGCCCGCTCCGGCGTCACCGCGGTGTCGGATTTTCTCGCCAACGGCTTCATGGAGTCGGATGCCACGGCCGACCGCCGGCTGGCCGCAGCGATCCCGGACTCCTGTCACCCGGCCGGGCGGCGACCGAACATCGTGCTGATCCACGACGAGTCGAGCTTCGACATCCGCTCGGCGCCCGGGATCAAGGTGCCCGCGGGCTATGGCAGCCATTTCAAGTCGTTCGACGGCAAGGCGCGCCGGTTCATGGCCGAGAGCAACGGCGGGCCGAGCTGGTTCACCGAATACAACGTGCTGGCCGGCCTGTCGTCGCGTTCGTTCGGCCGTTTCGCCTATTTCGTGACCCGGATCGCCGCCGGCCGCGTCGAGCGCGGTCTGCCGCTGGCGCTGCGCCAATGCGGCTATGACACCGCTTCGATCTATCCCGCCCATGGTGCCTTCATGAGCGCGCGCAGCTTCCAGACCACGATGGGCGTGGAGCGCTTCCTGGACGCGCGCGATCTCGGTGCCAAGGGCGTCGAGCCCGATGGGTTCTTCTACGATGCCGCGCTCGACCTCATGCAGCAGCAGAAGTCGAAGCCGCTGTTCATGTTCGTCTATCTCGCCGCCAATCACTTCCCCTGGGAGACGACGTTCCGGCCCGACCTGACGCCGTCCTGGCGCGCGCCGGGCAACCTGCCTGCGATCGACGAATATCTGCGCCGGCAGGCGATGAGCGCCTCGGACTATCAGCGCTTCGTGGCCAGCTTGAAGAAGCGCTTCGGCGACCAGCCGTTCCTGATCGTTCGCTATGGCGACCATCAGCCCGAGTTCTCGCCGCACATCCTCGATCCTGCGCTGGGCGAGGCCGGCATCGGCCGGAAGCTCGAGACCTATGATCCGCGCTATTACGCAACCTATTACGCGATCGACGCCGTCAATTTCGAGCCACGGCAGAGCACGGCCGTGATGGACACGATCGATGCCGCCTACCTGCCGCTGGTCACCTTGGAGGCGGCCGGCATTCCGCTCGATCCGTCGTTCGCCGAGCAGAAGGAGATCATGCAGCGCTGCAGGGGCGTATTCTATGCCTGCGGCGATGGCGCCGAGGCGCGTCGCTTCAACCGCATGCTGATCGACGCCGACCTGATCCGGGGGCTGTGACGGGCGGCCGGCGTCGACGCCGGCCGGGCGGGATGGTCGCAAGGCGGACCTGCTCGCGGCTGACTGCTGCAACTACTCCGCGGCGGCGTCTGCGACGATGCCGCCGATATTCTGCCAATGGGTGCCGTCGAACTGAATCATCTGCAGCTGCTTGTTGACGCGGTAATCGGCCGGCGAGGTCGTGATGCTGATGCCCGGCAGCAGCATACCGAGCTCGACATGATCGAGATGGGTGGCCTGCTTCAGCACGTTGTCTCGCGTCAACTTATCCCCGCACTGCTTCAACACCTGAACCAGAAGCTCAGCGGTGATGTAGCCATAGACGTTGAAGTTCGAGCTCTTGTCGCCGTCGGGATAGTAGTTCTCCATGAAGGCGAGATAGCGCTGCACGCCGGGATCGCTCTTGAAGGCGTCCTCGAGCGGATCCTTGACGTAGCCGACGCTGATCAGGCCCTTGGCGTTTTCGAGCCCGGCCGGCTTCAAGGTGGCGCCCATCGAATTGGCGTTGATGTCGACGATGTGAACCGGCTTCCAGCCGAGCTCGGCGATCTTCTTGATCGCCTGCGCCGCCTGCTTCGGCGTCGAGGCACTGAACAGAAGGTCTATGCCGGCGTCCTTCAGCTTCAGGATCTGCGAATCGATCGTCGGCTCGGTGATCTCGTAGGACGTCTCGGCGACGATCATCTTGGCGGCCTTATCGCTGAGCCCCGCCTTGAGGCCGGCGAGATAGTCGCGGCCGAGATCGTCGTTCTGGTAGAGCACGCCGATCTTGGCGTCGGGATAGGTCTTGAGAATGTATTGGCCGTAGATGCGGCCTTCGACGACGTAGCTCGGATTGAAGCCCATGGTCCAAGGGAAATTCTTGGGATCGGTGAAGCGCGAGGCGCCGGTCGCCGCAAACAGCTGCGGCACCTTCTTCATGTTCAGGTACTTCTGCACGGCGACATTCGGCGCGGTGCCGATGATCTGGAACGTCAGCAGCACCTCGTCGCTCTCGACCAGCTTGCGCACCTGCTCGACCGTCTTTGGCGGCGAGTAGGCATCGTCATACTGGATCAGGTTGATCTTGCGCCCGTTCACGCCGCCCTGGTCGTTGATCATCCTGATGTAGGCGGCCTGCGCCTTGCCGATCGTGGCATAGGCCGAGGCCGGGCCGCTCAACGGCACGGTCTGCCCGACCTTGATCTCGTTGTCGCTGGCGCCGATATCGTACTTCTTCTCGGCGGCAAGCGCCGGCGCTGTCGACGCGAGCGACAGCAGAGCGAGCGCGGCAAGCGCGGTGGTCGCATTCCTCATGGCGTTCAATCCCTTATTTTCTTGTGAGACTCATTCGGCCTTGATCGCCGCATCGCGGATGACCGCGCTCCATTTTCGGGTTTCGTCGGCGATGAATTGGCCGAACGCCGCAGCGTCGCGCGGCTGTGCGTCGAGCCCCTGGGTGAGCAACTTCTGCTTCACCTCGGGCGCAGCGAGATCGGCCATGATTTCGCGCGACAGCTTGTCGACGATCGCCTGCGGCGTCGCACCCGGCGCCATGAAGCCGTACCAGCCGGACGCGACCACGTTCGGCAGGCCCTGTTCGCGCAGGGTCGGCGCCTGCGGATAGACCACGCTCGGCTCGGTCGCGGCGACGCCGAGCACGCGGAACTGCCCGGCCTGGATATAGGGCAGCGCCGTGCTGATCGCGGTCAGCGTCGCATCGACGCGGCCGGCGAGCAGCTCGGTGTAGGCCATGGAATCGCCACGGAAGGGAATGTTGAGGCCGGTGACGCCGGCGTCGCGGAACAGCAGCTCGGCCGCGAGATGCGGCTGCGAACCGGCGCCGGGCGAGGCGAAGGTCAGGCCCTCGGGCTTGGACTTGCCGTAGGCGATCAGCTCAGTCAGCGTCTTGAACGGCGCGTTGGCGCTGATCATCAGGAAGATCGGTGCAACGATGGTGCCGGCGACGGGACGCAGGTCCTTGGCCGGGTCGTAGCTCAGCTTGCCGAACAGCGCCTCGGCAGTGACGTAGGGGGCGGCGGCGTAGAGCAGGGTGTAGCCGTCGGGCGTGGCGCGGGCGACGACATCGTTGGCGATGCGGCTGCCGGCGCCCGGCTTGTTCTCGATGATGAATTGCTGGCCGAGATGGTGCTCGAACTCGGTGGCCAGGATGCGCAGCGAGATGTCGCTGGCGCCGCCGGCGCCATAAGGACAGATCAGTCGCACCACCCGGGTGGGCCAATCCCCCCGCGCCCGCGCCCGATGGCCGTGGCCCAGTGCCAGCGCGGCCCCGGCGCCGAGCAGAGCCCGGCGCGTCATCGTCGGTGGTCTCATCGCGCGTCTTCCTGTCCGCATTTCTTGTCCGCATTGCTCCGGCGCGTTCTTCGCTGGCGCCTTGTTGTCGTCGTCGCCTTCTCCGTCCCGCTGCGTCAGATCACCTTCCTGCGGGCGAGATCGTCCATCTCCCGGTCCGAAAGTCCGAGCCAGCCCTGGTAGACCGCGCGGTTGTCCTGGCCGATATCGCCGGCGGCATGACGTAGCGCCGCGGGATCGTTGCTGAAGCGTGGCACGACGTTCGACATCGCGACCGAGCCGAAGTCGCGATCGGGAACGCGCGTGATCATCTCGCGCGCTTTCGCCTGCGGATCATGAGCGATCTGGTCGATCGCGTAGATCGGTGCGATCGTTCCCTTCGCCGCGGTGAAGCAAGCGAGGACGTGCTCCAGGTCGTGCGCGGCGCACCAGGCGGCGAAGATCGCGTTGAGCTCGGCCGCATGCGTCACGCGCGACGCGTTGTCGGCGAAGCGCGGATCATCGATCAGGTCCACCCGGTCGATGGCGCGGCAGTTGGCGGCGTAGAGTGCGTTGGTCGATCCGGCCAGCGTCACCCAGCGGTCGTCGCGGGTGCGGTAGACCGCGGCCGGCGCCGAGTAGCCGTTGGCGTTACCGATACGGCTGCGGCTGAAGCCGAGCTGGTCGTGCTCAACGGGCAATATATCGAGCAGGCGGAACACTGCTTCGGTCAGCGCGAGGTCGATCTCTTCGCCCGGCGCGTCGGGATCACGCGCGCGCTTCCACAGCGCCGCCAGCACGCCGAGTGCGCCAAACGCACCGCCAATGGCGTCGCCGATCGGATAGCCCGGATGGGTCGGCTCACCCGCGGCCTCGCCGGTGATGTAGGTGAGCCCGCCCATCGCCTCGAAGATGCGCGCAAAGCCCGGCCGGTCTTTGTAAGGTCCGTCCTGGCCGAAGGCGGTGGCACGGAGGATGACGAGGCGCGGCTGGATCGACCACAGCACCTCCTTCGACAGCCCCCAGCGGTCGAGCGTGCCGGGCCGGAAGTTCTCGATCAGCACGTCGAAGCGCGGCAGCAGCCGCTTGAACAGAGCAAGGCCATCCGGTGCGCGCAGGTCCAGCGTGGCGAAGCTCTTGTTGCGGTTGGCGGTCTTCCACCACAGCGGCTTGCCGTCCTTGAACGGCGGAAACGTGCGGACGCCGTCGCCATGGCCCGGCATCTCGATCTTGAGCACGTCGGCACCGTAGTCCGCGAGCAACGTCGCCGCGAGCGGCGCTGCGATGATCGTCGCGATGTCGAGAACCTGCAAACCCGAAAGCGGCCCGGCCATGTCGTCGCCTACCTGTCTCAGCCGGCTTCGGCCGCGCGCGCCGGCTCTGGCGTGCGGCTGATGATGTCGGGCTCGGCTTCGTTGATGAGCGCGCGAATGCTGGCTGCGAGCGCCTTGATGCGCGGGCCGATCTCGGCCTCGAGCTGGCCTGGCTGCAGGCGGAAGGCGGGAATGCCGCAATTGATCGCGAAGGCGCGGCCGGAACTGGCCGCATAGCGCAGCGGCGCCGCGACCGCGTGGATCGCGGGCATGTATTCGCCGACGCAGGTGCAGAAGCCGCGATCGGCACATTGCGCGATGCCGCCGAGATAGGCCTCGCGAAAGCTGGTCCATTGCTCGGGACTGTCGGCGGCCAGCTGCGCGTCGAAACGCGTGGCCTCGGCGGGCGGCAGGATCGCAGCTGCCGCGCGCCCCATCGCGGTCGCGACCACGGTGATCGGCATGCCGATGTCGGGAACATGCGGACCGACGTCGCCGAAGCGCGCCGTCTCGACATAGACCACGGCGCTGCCGTCGAGCAGGCCAATCGAGACCGTCCCGCGCACGCTCGCGGCGAGATCCTGCATCAGCGGCCGCGCGACTTGGCGAAACGGCATATCGGCGAGCAGCGGATGGGCCATCCGCAGTGCGCGGACACCGAGGCGATATTTCGCGAGGTCCTGGTCGAACGTCAGGTAGCCGAGCTCAGTGAGCGTATGGGTCAGCCGGGCGACCGTTGGCCGCGGAATGCCGGTACGCAGCGAGATATCCATGTTGCCGAGCACCGGTGATCCGGTCCCGAACGACTCCAGCACGACGAGGCCCTTGGCCAGCGTCGTGGCGAAGGCGGCATCGCCGGCATTGTCGGCCAGCATCGTGTCAACGGCGCGGTCGCGGGCGGTGAGAGAGGGGCGTGGTGCGGCAGGCATGCGCTGAAGAATGATCGAGGCCTTCTACGATGTCCATATATTTGTTAAATATGACAATCATCGTCCACTATGTGGACGAGACGCTATCGGATGAAGCCTCTATTTTCTCTGAGCGTCGCTCCCCTGAACGTGGGTTGTAGGGCGGCTGGAGGCCCGCTACCGCTGCCGGCTCAACTTCGGGAGGAAATCGATGTCGACATCAGTCAAAGAGATGCTGGCCGCCGCCAACGCCGTGGTGCCGAAGATCACGCCGGCCGAGGCCCAGTCCCTGATCGCCAAGGGCAACACGCTCGTCCTCGACGTGCGCGATGCGCCGGAGGTCGAGAAGAGCGGCAAGATCGCGGGCGCGGTGCACGTCTCGCGCGGCATGCTCGAATTCCGCGCCGATCCGGACTCGCCCTATCACGACAAGAATTTCGCCAAGGACAAGAGCGTGATCCTGTATTGCGCCTCCGGCGGCCGCTCGGCGCTATCCGGCAAGACGCTGAAGGATCTCGGCTACGACAAGGTGTTCAACGTCGGCGCGTTCAAGGACTGGGCCGAGCACGGCGGCGCGGTCGAGAAGCCGATCGAGCCGGGGATGTGAGATCACGCGCGCTGCGGCGTCCGCATGGCTGCGATTGCAACGAGCGCGGCAGCCAGACCTGACGCCGCGCCGACGCCGAGCGCCCAGCGCGGGCCGAAATCGTCGGCCACCCAGCCCACGATCGGAGCGCCAATCGGCGTGCCGCCAAGTGCGACACCGACGCGCAGCGCCATCACCCGGCCGCGCATGGAGGGCTCGGTCGCGAGCTGCATCAGACTGTTGGTGGTGTTGGTGAACATCAGCGCTGCGACGCCGATGACGACGAGCGCGGCGCCAAACAGCCAGATGGTCGGGGCGAGCGCGGCCAGCGAGCAGCCGATTCCGAACAGGCCGCTGCCTGCGAGCAGTGCGCCAAATCTCGGCCGGTGCTGGCTGGCGTTGAACAGCGCGCCGGCAACCGTGCCGACGGCCATGACCGAGGACAACACGCCATAGCCGCGCGCATCACTGTGAAAGACCTTGATCGCCATGGTCGAGACGAAAATCTGGAAGTTGAGCCCGAACGTCCCGATCAGGGCGAGCATGATCAAGGTGGCCCGGAGCTCCGGGTGAGACCATGCATAATGAAAGCCGGCGGTCACGCTCGCCAGGACGTTTCCCTTGACGTGCTGCGCCCGCGGGTTCGGACGCAGATCGGCGATGCGGAGCAGGCTCAACGAGGCCAGCACGGCCATGAACGACGCACCGTTGATCAGGAAGGCCCAGCCGGTGCCGAAAGCGGCGATCACCATGCCGGCGATTGCAGGGCCGATCATCCGCGCGGCGTTGAACGATGTCGAGTTGAGCGCGATCGCGTTGGGCAAATCGTCGTTTCCGACCAGCTCGGCGACGAACGTCTGGCGCACCGGCGCATCGAAGGCTGCCGCGCAGCCGAACAGGAATGCGAACACGTCGACATGCCAGAGCTGGACAGCGCCGGTCACGGTGAGAAGGCCAAGGATGAGCGCAAACACGCCCATCGTCGCCTGGGTGGCAATCAAGATCCGTCGCTGATTGAAATGATCGGCCACATATCCGGTCAGAGGTAACAGCAGCAGCTGCGGCCCGTACTGCAACGCCATCACCAGGCCGACGGCGGAGGCGTTGTGCGACGTGAGCTGGATCAGCACCAGCCAGGTCTGGGCGGTGCGCTGCATCCAGGTGCCGATATTGGAGACGAACGCGCCGGCCGCCCAGATCCGATAGTTGAACTTGTGCAGCGACCGGAACATGCCCGACGCCTTGCCCGTCACGATCGCTCCCGCAGGTTGCCGCCATGGAGCGAGCCGAAGTGTCGCGCGAGCATCAGGCCGATTGCGAGTGAGCCGAGGCCGAGGGCCGCGACATCGCTTGTATTCCTCAGTTCGAAATCGCCGACGCGGCAGACAAGCAGATAGCCGACGGCAACGTTGAACAGGCCCCAGAGCACGTTCACCGTCGACGAGGAGAGGCCGCGCCCCGAGGGCTTCGCGAACGGGCTCTGGAATGGCTGACCCATCAGGCCAGCGACGACATGCGGAACGGCGTTGGCCAGGAAAGCGCCGCCGAAGAAATAGGAAACGAGATCAAGCCAGCTCATGTCAGGGTTTCCTCGTATCGAGTAGTCTGATGATGTCCGCGGACGTGCCGGTCTCGCCCAGTCGCGGAAAGACATTGGTGATGCTGTACTGATGCGCGTCGGGGCGCGGGTCGGTCATGGCGTCGACGGCGAGCGTGACGTTGAAGCCGTGCTCATACGCCTGCCGCGCTGTGGACTCGACACCGGTGCCGGTGGCCACGCCGGCAACGACCACCTGCGTAACGTCGCGCGCCTTCAATCGTGCCTCCAGATCGGTGCTGGCGAAGGCGCCCCAGGTCCGCTTGGTCACTACGATATCGTTCGGCTGCCGATTCAGCTCGGGAATGAGATCGGTCCAGTCCGCAGGAAATGGTGTGGTGTGACGTGGCGGCCGCTCGGTCCGCCCCGGCGCGGTGCCGGCCACGTTGACCAGCACGACCGGAAGCCCGAGCTCGCGGAAACGTTCCGCCAAGGCAGTGGCGCGCGCAATGACCTCGCCGATCGGATGCAGCAAGGATGCGCCGACGATGCCCTTCTGCAGGTCGACAATGATGAGCGCGGTGTTCGGATCGAGCTGCGTGAGCGCCATCGGTCATTTCCTTTCGCATGGGACGCGTTGGCGCGGAGCGCGACACCTCAATCGTCGACCAGCCGTCTGAGCAGCGCGATCGCTGAAGCGAGCTGTTGCTGCTCCGCCGCCGAGAGCCGCGCCGCGATGGTGCGCGACAGCCAGTCCTGCCGTGCGGCGCGTCCTTCGTCGATCCAGACGCGGCACGCCTCCGTCAGCGAAAGGATGGTCTGCCGGCCGTCGCCCGGATCCGGCGTTCCGCGCACCAGGCCGGCGGTTTCCAGCGCCGCGATGATCGGCCCCATGGATTGCGGCCGCATGCCCTCGATCCGCGCGAGGTTCGATGCCGTCGCGGGCCCGTCTTTTTCGAGGCGAAGCAGCACGGACACCTGAGACGGCGGCAGATCGCCCGCGTCAGCCTGCTCGCGCAGCCGGCGCTTCAGCTTCCCGGCGAGCGCCCGCAGCTCGCCGGCCAGGGCATGGGCATCGGACGGGGGGACTTTCCGCGGCGGCTGTCGGCTCATGCGGCAACGCTAAGACAGACGAATTATAAAGTCAATCTTATAAGTTTAGCTGAAGATATCGGCGCGGTCCCGCGGACCAGCTTGGCTGATGAGGACGACGGTTGCGTGATGGGCATAGCCGAGCGAGCGACCGTGATGTTCGGGACGACCAAGGAGAGATCGGAAGGGGACGCTCTACTTCCCGGTCTTCTCCCACAGCCAGCGCGCCACCGCCTGCGGCGAGGACTCGGCGTCGCTGCCGGAGGCGCGCAGATTCGCCTGCTGCATGGTCGCGATGTCGATGCGGCCGAGCAGCGGTCGCAGCGCATCCTGCAGCGCGCGGTCGTCGGCGCGCTGCGGCGATAGCAGCAGCATCGCGTCATAGGGCGGGATCGCGTGTTTGGGATCGTCGAGCACGACGAGATCGTATTTGGCGATCAGCCCGTCGCTGGTGTAGCCGGCGATGACGTCGACCTCGCCGGATGCCACCGCCGCATACATGAAGTCGGGCTGCATCTGCCGCTGGGCGCGGAAGCCGAGGCCATAGGCGTCACGCAGCGCGGCCCATTCCGGCCGTGAGAAGAACTCGTAGTCGCCGGCGATCGACATCGTCGCGTTGTGGCGCGCGAGATCGGCGATCGTTCGGATGCCGAGCGCCTCGGCTTTGTTGCGCGGCATCACCAGCGCATAGGCATTCTCGAAGCCGAGCTCGCCGAGCAGCGTGACCTTCTCCTTGGCGAGGTCTTTTTTCAGCGCCGTGAGCAGCGCGTCACGCGGCAGCTGCTCCTTGTGATGAAACTGGTTGGCCCACAGGGTGCCGGAATAGTCGACATAGACGTCGATGTCGCCGTTCTTGAGCGCCTCATAGATGACGCTGGAGCCGAGTCCGGCGCGCGACG
>JBARNF010001319.1:0-1523 GCA_049802835.1 Bradyrhizobium sp. | reverse complement strand
TCGTGCTCGGTGTCGCGCTGTGCCTGGTCTGGTTCGGCTACCTCAACTTTCTCCGCGGCTTCGGCAGTTTCCGGCTACCCTCCGGCACGCCGATCGCCTCGCTCTATGTCGTCATCCCGCTGTCCGGCCTGCTGATTGCGCTGTTTGCGGTCGAGCAACTGGTCAACGGCATTGCCAATGGCTTCGATCATCCGGAGCCGGCGGACCAGGAGGCGGTGATTCCGCCGCTCCATGCCGGCTCTGAGCGGGGCAATCCGACGTGAGCGCACCCCTCATCCTCGGGCTGATGTCCATCTGTTTCCTGTCGTTCGGCTACCTCGGCGTGCCCGTACCGTTCTCGCTGCTGGCCGGCGTGTTCGTCGGCGCTTTCCTGGCCGACGTCTCGCTGGCGGCGGTCGTGCAGAAGATCTTCGACGGCCTCGACTCCGAAGCACTGCTTGCGATTCCGTTCTTCCTGCTGGTCGGCGAACTCATGAGTTCGGCCAATGTCGTGATCCGGATCGCGAATCTCTCGGTGTCGCTGGTCGGACACATCAGGGGCGGGCTGTCGCAGGTGGTGGTCGTCTTCAGCATGTTCTTCTCGGAGATGTCAGGGTCGACAACGGCCGACGTCGCCGTGATGAGCCGCGCGCTGGGCGGACCGATGCGGCGCGAGGGCTACGAGCCGGCCTTCATTGCCGCGATCATCGCGGCCGCCTCGACCATCGCGGCGCTGGTTCCGCCGAGCATCACCGCGGTGGTCTACGGCGCGGTGGGCAACGTCTCGATCGCCGGGCTGTTCATGGCCGGCGTCGTGCCCGGATTTATGATCGGCTTCGGGCTGATGGTCTATTGCTACTTCTTCGGTCCCTCGGGATTGCGCAAGCCGCGCGCACCACTGCGGCAGATTGCCTTTGCAACCGCAGACGCGGCGCTGCCGCTCATGATTCCCGTGATCCTGCTCGGTGGTATCCTGACCGGCTGGTTCACACCAACGGAAGCCGGCGTCGTTGCCGTCGTCTGGATCATCCTGGTCGTCATCCCCGCGCTCAACCGCGGCCATCTGAAGAAGATACCGTACGACTTCTGCCTGGCCGGCCTCATCTTCTCGCTGCCATTGATCACGATCGGCGCCGCCAATGCGTTCGGCTGGATGCTGGCCTATTTGCGTGGCGCCAGCTTCATCGCTGATTGGATCACCTCGACGGCCGGCAATGATCCGCGCTACATCATGCTGCTGATGGTAGCGCTCTTCACCGTGATCGGCGATTTCATCGAGCCGGTGCCGACCATCATCATCTTCATGCCCCTGGTCAACGCGCTGACGCAGGCCGGGGACATCAACGGCGTCCATATGGGCGTCGTCCTGATCGCGACGCTGGCGTTCGGTTTGATCACACCCCCTTATGGGCTCGTGCTGCTGATGGCGTCCAAATTCGTCGGCGTCAGTTTCGGCAAGGCACTCCGCGCGGCGCTGCCGATCTATGTCGTGTTCCTGGTCACCATCACCTTCACGATCTACTTCCCGAGTGTCGTGCTCTGGC
>JBARNF010001318.1:0-4000 GCA_049802835.1 Bradyrhizobium sp. | reverse complement strand
CGTCCGGCAGGTCCATGTTGCCGCCGTAGTAGTCCGGCACCAGCGAGGAGATAGCCTCGATCTCCGGCGAGGTGCCGATGGTGCCGATGAACGGCTCATAGGGCAGCGTGATCTTGTCGTTCCATTTCGTGCCGTTTTCGGCCGTAATTTCCAGCTTTTTCACCCGCTCGGGCAGCGCCGGATTGAGCAGTGCCGTGTTGCCGGTCGAGACCAGGCCGCCGAAATCCGGCATGACCACGGTGGTGCCGCGCGGCTGCGGTCCCCGCGGCACGATGCTCTCGATGTACACCGCGAGCGTGTCGCCCTTCTCGGCGCCGTTGACGTAGATCGGGCCGTTCTGCGGATTGAGGAACGGGAAGTTCAGGATCTTCGACGGGCTGTCGGTCTCGTATTTGATGGCGCCCTCGAACGCGTCATGCGTCTCCGCCGACACGACCGCACCGGGATCGATGGTCAGCACCGGATCGACATAGGGACCGTAGACGTAGTGATACTTGCCCTGGTCCTTCTCGGTGATGACGTGGTGCACGCCGCGCGCGCCCTTGGCTACTCCCCTGCGGGCCATGATCGACTCCGACTGCCAGGCCATGCTCGTTCTCCTTGTGCTCGTTGTTCAAGTTTCTTCGTCAGACGGCGAGGTGACGGCGCATCTCGGTGGCGTCGTCGAGCGCCTCGCGCGCGAGGCTTGCCGTGATGCGCCCCTTGTCCATGACGTAGCAGCGCTGCGCCATGGCGCGGATCATGTCGAGATTCTGCTCGACCAGGATGATGGTGACGCCAGTCCTGCGGTTGAGCTCGACCATGTTGCGGGCGATGTCCTGGACGATGTTGGGCTGGATGCCCTCGGACGGCTCGTCGAGCAGGATCAGATGCGGATCGGCGATCAGCACGCGGCCGATGGCGAGCTGCTGCTGCTGGCCGCCGGACATCGTGCCGGCGCGCTGGCTCCAGCGCTCCCTTAGGATCGGGAACGCGGCGACGACGCGCTGCCGCCCCTCCTCCGGAATCCCGCCGCCCTTGATCGCGGCACCGACGGCAATGTTCTCGCCGACGGTCAGCCGGGGAAACACGTCGCGGCCCTGCGGCACGTAGCCCATCCCGAGCCGCGCCCGCTTATGCGCCGGCAGATGCTCGATCGCTTCGCCGCGATAGACGATCGAGCCCGACATTGCCGGCACCAGCCCGATCAGGCTCTTCATCAGGGTCGACTTGCCGACGCCGTTGCGGCCGATCACGGCGACGATCTCGCCCTCGCGGACCTCGATCTCCAGGCCCTGCAGCACCGGCTTGCCGCCATAGCCCGCGCGCAGGCCGAGGGTCGTGAGGATGACTTCCTTACGCATGCGCCTGCCCCAGATAGATCGCCGCAACCCGCTCGTCGGCCACGATCTCGTCGATCGAGCCTTGCGCGAACACCTGGCCGAGATGCAGCACCGTGACGCGCTGCGCGACCTGGCGCACGAACGCCATATCGTGCTCGATCGCGAGCACGGTCATGCCGGCCGCGTTCAGCCGCCGCACCATCTCGCCGGTCATGTGGGTCTCCTCCGGCGACATGCCGGCGGTCGGCTCGTCGAGCAGCAGCAGGCGCGGCTTCAGCGCGATTGCCATGCCGATCTCCAGCCACTGCTTCTGGCCATGGCTGAGATTGCCCGCCATCTGCGCCTGCTCGGCTTCGAGATTGAGGAAGGCCAAGAGACGGTCGATCTCCTTGGCGAGCGCGACACCGCTGAGCCGGCTCTGCAGCGCGATCTCGAGGTTCTGCCGCACCGACAGCCCCTTGAACACGCCGGGCACCTGGAACTTGACCGAGAGGCCGCGGCGGATGCGCGCGAAGGATTTCAGCACGGTGATGTCCTCGCCGGCGAAGCAGATCTGGCCGCTGCCGGGATGATGCTCGCCGAGGATCAGCCGGAACAGCGTGCTCTTGCCGGCGCCGTTCGGACCGATCAGGCAGTGAATCTCGCCCTGCTCCAGCACGAGGTTGACGGAGTTCGTCACGTGCAGGCCGCCGAAATGCTTGTCGAGGTCGCGGAGCTGCAGCAGCGCCATCACGCCGCCTCCCGCTCGCGCCGTGTCACGAGTTTCGTGATCCAATTGATGACGCCGAGCACGAGACCGTTGGGCGCGATCAGCACGGTCAGCACCAAGAGCACGCCCATGAACACCAGCGCGTACTGGCTGCCGTAAATCGTCAGCGCCTGGAAGCCCGAGAGCACCACCAGCGTGCCGATCACGGTCGCGGTGAGATCGCTGCGGCCGCCGACGGCGACCCAGATCAGCGGCAGCGACGCCGCCGTCATGCCCATGCTGGAAGGCGTGATGTACTGGCCCCAGACCGTGTAGAGCACGCCGGAGAGGCCTGCGAGCGCGGCGCCGATGACGAAGGTGATCAGCTGATATTTTCTGATATCGTAGCCCAGCATCTCCGCACGCTCGGGATTTTCGCGGATGGCGACGATGACATTGCCGAAGGAGGAGTTCATCAGGATGCGCAGAGCGAGATAGACCAACACGAGCATGCCGAGCACGACGTAATAGAGCCCGACATCGGCGAACAACACGATCGGCCCGCCGAACCATGGAATGGTCAGTGGCGGCATCGCGCTCATGCCGTTGAAGCCGTTGAGGCGCGCGGAGCCGATGCGCCATTCGGGGCCCGCGGTCTGCGCCATGAAACGCTCGAGCATCAGGGTCACCGCCAAGGTGACGATGCCGAGGAAGACGCCGGCGATGCGGCCGAAGAACATGAAATAGCCGAGCAGTGCTGCGACCAGCGCGGCCATCGCGACGGCGAGCACCAGCGCGATCCAGGTGAAGCCGTAGGCCGCACCGAAATTGATGGTGAGAATGCCGTAGCTGTAGCCGGCGATGCCGAAGAACGCGGTCTGTCCGAACGACAGCGAGCCGCCATAGCCCCAGATCAGGCTGAGGCTGAGCGCGATGAACACCCAGACGAAGAAGTACACCGTGTTGCCGACGGTGTAGCCGTCGCTGAACAACGGGTAGGCCACCGCGCCCGCCAGCACCAGCGCGAACAGCGCCCAGAAGGCGCGGCCACGGCCGAGCGTCTGCGGTCCTTCGAGCCGGCGAAACAGCGCCAGAAATCCGGTCATGCCCGCGCTCCTCACGTCCGCTCGCGCAGCACGAAGCCGGAGATGCCCTTCGGCAGCACCCTGACGACGATGATGACGGCGATCAGGAGCCCGATCTGACCGAACAGCTGGCCCTGCCACGACGTCATCCCGGATTTCACGATGGCCAGGATGCCGCCGGCCGGCGCGGTGCCGAGGAAGACGTCGGCGCCGCCGATCACCACGGTGACGAACGCCTCCATGATGAAGGTCGCGCCCATGGTTGGCACCAGGGTCATGGTCGGCGCATAGAGCCCGCCGGCGAGGCCGGCGAGCCCGGCGCCGCAGGCGAAGGTGAGGCTGTAGACCAGGCGGGTGTCGACGCCGAGCGCGGCCGCCATGTGCGGCACCTGGATCGTCGCTCGCGCCAGCACGCCGAACCGCGTCCAGTTGAACAGCGCATAGAGCGCGCCGAGCACGGCCAGTGCCGCGACGAACAGGACGATGCGATAGATCGAGTACGAATAGGCGCCAACCTGGAAGCTGCCGAACGGCGTACCGACCCCGGCCATCGTCGACCCGACCAGGATCAACGTGCCTTGCGTGGCGATCAGGCTGAGACCCCAGGTGGCGACGATGGTGTCGAGCGGCCGCTCGTAGAGATGGCGGATCACCAGCAGCTCGACCAGCGCGCCGACCAGCGCCGACACCAGCGCCCCGCAGAGAATGCCGAGCGGCAGCGGCAATCCGGCATGCACGGTCGCGGCGGTGACATAGGCGCCGCACATGATGAACTCACCATGCGCGAGATTGATCACGCCCATCATGCCGAAGATCACCGCAAGCCCGCAGGCCGACAGCACCAGGAAGGCGAATGCGTCACCGAACTGGTAGAGCGCAGAGAATGCGAGGGTTGCGATGTCCAT
>JBARNF010001317.1:0-2075 GCA_049802835.1 Bradyrhizobium sp. | reverse complement strand
TCGCTTTGGTGAGCGGATTATTAGCTCAAGCGGCACTCGGAATTGTCTCACTTCTCCTAATCTATGGCATCGTGGTGATTATTTTCCGATATGCTTTCGGGGTCGAACTCTGGAACCCCTTTGGCTGAGTAGAGGACAGCCCAATGTCGAGTGACGGGCGAGATTAGAACGTACAACGAGGAGGCCGAGGTTTATCATGAATGACCTTCCGAACGAGCAGAGCAACAAGAGTCCTCTCGTTGAGATCAACGCCGTGAAGCTGAACGTTACGGGTCTGGAGAATTTCGAGCGAGTAGCCAACAACGTTTTCGAGGCGCTCACGCGGGGAATCGGTAAGATTTACGAACCAATAGGACGCGTGAGGGATGCCAAGGCAGAGAGGGCGGTACTTAACGAGCGCGCTCAGACATTTATTGATCTAGCGGCAAAGGCCAATGAACTGCGCGAATTATCCGAAATTGCCCCAGACGAGCGCGGTTCGTCACTAGCTGCACGCTCGATTGGCTACATGCTGGAAGATTTTTCGCGAAGGCAGGGTAACCGAGAGAAGACAGCACAAGCTTTCATTGAAGATTCAAACCAAGTGCCGCCGAGCGAGGACGCAAGTACACCTATTGATCCTGATTGGTTGACAAAATACTGGACGTTGGCGGAGAATGTCAGCAAGGAAGAATTGAGAATATTCATCGCCCAGTTGCTCACAAAGGAAACTCGGAAGCCGGGGACCGTGAGCCCTTTGACCTTGAATACGTTGTCGATGATGACACGACAGATCGCCGAATGTTTCGAGCGCTTCTGTTGCCTATCTATTGCCTATGACGCCGATGCTTATGTTATTCATCCGAACGTATTTCCATTTCAGAACATCGGCCCGCTTGAAGAATTCGGCATCAGCTATGATGACCTATATGAATTAGAATCGTTCGGATTAATCCGCTCAGCCCAGACAATTATGCTTAACTACGTCTCAAATATGCCTGCAAAACACATTGACTACGCAGGGACCCGAGCAGAGTTGAACTTGAGCGGACTTCAGCTCCACTTAATCCATCTTACACGTGCGGGCCGCGAGCTGCGTAACTCGCTCCATCTGTCTCCGTTACCGAACTACACAGCCGCCCTAGCGCAAAAGCTGGGGGACGCATTCGTGCTGAGACCCAGCTAAGCGACTAAGCCAATGTATTTGTCGCATTCTGGCTTGAGTTTGGATATTGGTAGTCGGTGATAGCCCAATTTTTCGCGTGAGTAGGCAATTCTCTGTCGTGCACGAAGCGTAAGTGGCGGCACGCACGAGGTATTTCCGGAGCTATGGTAGACCGGTTGTGCCATCCGCCTACCCGCCACATCCGCCCTTGACCCGTAACCGGCCCACGTCCGCTTTGGGCTGAATGCAGACGCCTCGGTCGCGGACGTCTGCCTTGGGTCATTCGCCAGCCGGTTAAGCCGGCGGCAGGCCCGGTCATGTCGGCTATCCCCAGATCGCGACCGCAAGGCCGGCTGATCGTGAGCACGGACTGCCTCGCGGCATCGCGCTGCTTGCTGCTGCAGCGGGCCGCCGATACCGGGCTATGCCGCGATCCGGGATTGATGATCCTTGCGCCGTGTTTTGGACGATCCGGCTGCATGATGGTACGCGGCGGCTCGGGTCAGTGCGTGCAGGCCGTTGAAAATGGTTCTTTGGGTTGTATGCTTCCCGCCAACGAAAGCTGGTGCAACCCCGGGGGAGGAACGGCATGGCTGCCGGAGATGATGACGCGACTTACCGGGCGAGGCTCGGGTCGTATCTGGTGATCGGGTCGTCGATCGGCGTGCTGCTCCTGAGCATCGCCATCATCGTCGCGGCGGGCGTGGGGGGCGGCGCCAAGGACGTCAAGGACACCGCGCAGATCATCCTGACGGCCGTGCTGCCGCTGCTCGGCACCTGGGTCGGCACCGTGCTGGCCTTCTACTACTCCAAGGACAATTTCGAGGCCGCGAGCAAGGGGACGCTGGATCTGGTCCGCTCGATCTCGCAGCGGCTGAGCACCACGCGCGTGGCCGACCAGATGATGCGGGCGGGGACCATCATCAAGATC
>JBARNF010001316.1:0-25988 GCA_049802835.1 Bradyrhizobium sp. | reverse complement strand
CATAGACGCGGCCGAGCTGAACCTCCGCGGCGCGCAGCCCCGCTTCCGACGCCTTCTCGAACCAGCGGATCGCAGCCGCGACATCGCGCGCGACGCCGGTGCCGTTGAGATAGAAGATGCCGATGTTGAACGCGGCGGTGCCGTGCCCGCCCTCGGCGGCCTTGAGGAACCACTTCGCCGCCGAACGCGGACTGGGCGGCACGCCGGTGCCGGATGCGTAGAAGCGCCCGACCAGGAATTGCGCCTGGACATCGCCGCGCTCCGCGGCCGCCTCATACCAGCGGACCGCCTCGCGCATGTCGGGCTCGGAGCCCAGGCCCCTGGCGTAGAAGTCGGCGAGCGTCTGGATCGCCGGCAGATAATCCTTGCGCGCCGCCTTGCGCAGCGCCGTCTCGGCGCGGTCGACCGATTTCTCGATGCCGTCGCCGTTCAGATAGATCAGGCCGATGTTGTAGAGCGCCAGCACGTCGTCATGCTTGGCCGCCTCGGCAAACAGGCGCGCCGCCTCGGCGTGGTCCTGCGCTGTGCCAGCGCCCTTGAGATAGCTGAAGGCGAGCGCGACCGTAGCGCGCACATGACCAGCCTCGGCCGCCTTGCGGTACCAGCCGACGGCGGTTTCCGGATCGGCCTCGACGCCGAGACCTTGGAAGTGGATGTCGCCCAGGGCGAACGCACCGACAGCGAGATCCTGCGCGGCCGCTTTCGCGTACCACTCACGTGCGGCGGCGAGATCCCGGACACGGCCGCGGCCGTGGCGATACAGGTCGCCCATGCGCGCCTGCGCTTCGGCATGACCGGATGATGCCGCCAGCTCGATCCAGCTGGCGCCCTTTTCCTCGTCCCGCTGGATGGCGACGCCGGTCGGGAACAACAGACTCGCAACTGCGGGAGGTTGGCCGCCGTCTTCCGTTATCTCGTCACGCCACGCGCCGGGTGTCCCAGGCCCGCGTAGCGCAGGCACGCCATCGAGCAGCATGAGCCCAAGCTGATATTGGGCTTCGGCATGGCCATCCTCGGCGGCTCGCTTGTACCAAGCGGCAGCATCCGGGAAGGACAGTGCAACACCCTCCCGCTTCGCATACGCCTGACCGACCCGGAACGCCGCTTCGGCAGAGCCGGCAGCCGCTGCTCGCTTCCAGATCAGGACCGCGTCCAGATACGCCCCCGCTGCATGGCGGGCATTGCCCGCCTCGAGCGAAGAGGGCTGCGACCTGAGGCCCGCTAGCGCCTGTCTGATCCGACTCATGCGACCAACCCGTCCTACGGCTCGCGCATCGCCTGGCCGACGCCCTGCATCATGCCACCCAGCAAGTACATCGCGACCGAGCGTGTGCCGATATGGACATTGCCGGTCAACGTCATGCCCGGGATCAGCCGGAAGTTCGCCGGCACGTCGCGGAACTTGGTGGCTTCGACCGAGCAGCGCGCCTTGTAGTAGGCCTCGACCGGCTTGCCGTCGTCATCAATCGTGAACGCGCCCTCGCTGACCCAGCGGATCTTGCCTTCCGCCGTACCATGCTCCATGAAATTGAAGGCATCGACCCTCAGCGTGCACGGATCGCCTGGCCGCACGAAACCAATGTCGCGCGAGGCGATCTTGATCTCGGCATCGAGCCGGGTCGAAACCGGCATCAACGTGATGAACGGGTCGCCGGGCTTGAGCACCGAGCCGACCGACAGCCTGGCCAGCGTCAGCACCACCGAGGGCTCCGCCGCGGTCAGCCGCACCAGGTCCTGGTGCCGCATCGCCTTGTCGTAGGCCGCCTTGGCGGTGTCGAGCGAGTTCTGCGTCGTCACCAGGTCCTGGCTCAGCTGCGCGTTCCACTGCTCGATGAACGCCTGGCGATCAGCCCTCAGCGACTGGATCTGATGCCTGGCTTCGACCAGGCTGTTGTGGGTGTTGTCCATCTGGCGCAGAATCTCGAGTCGCGAATCCTGCGAGATGTAGAGGTTGAGCTTCGAGCCGCTGCCGCTGTCGGCCAGCGTCGAGCGCATGGTCTCGATCTTCTGCAGCACGTCGTCGCGCTGCGCATAGCGCTCGTCGTCCTTCTGCAGCTTCGCGATCGTCGCCTCGGTCTGGCCGATCTTGGAATCGAAGCTGGCGATCTGCGCCGCGTATTGCGCCTTGCGCTGCTGGTACAGCGCCTTCTGCAAGGCGGCATAGCTGGCGAATTCGGGATCGTTCTCCTGCGCGAACACCAGCGCCGTGTTGGCCAGCTCGGCCTTGTCGCGCAGCACCTGCGCGGTCAGGCTCGCGACCTGCGCCCGGTATTGCGCGACGTCGGCCTGGGTGAAGGTCGGGTCCAGGGTCGCCAGCAGCTGGCCGCTCGCGACCTGCTCGCCTTCGCGCACGTCGATGCTCTTGATGATCGAGGCATCGAGCGCCTGCAGCACGTTGATGGAATCCAGCGGCACGATCTTGCCGCCGACGCTGGACACGACACGGTCGAGCCGCATCAGGCACATCACGGCGATCATCGCCAGGATGAGGGCGACGAGCACATACAGCGTGGCGCGCGCGGCCAGGGGCTCGGGCGCCTCGCGGATCGCGTCGGTTTCCGACTGGAACTGGCGAACGGTCGCGGCGGCGGAACTACGAGACAAGGGTCGGCCCTCCATAGCCAGGACGGCCGCGTTTCGGCCCCGCGATCGCATGGGCGTTCTGCTGGTGCCACAGGCCGGAATAGATCTCGTTGCGCTCCAGCAGCTCGTCATGGCGACCGATGTCGTCGATCACGCCACGGTTCAGCACGAGAATCGCGTCGCAATCGACCAGCGACGACAGCCGGTGCGAAATGATGATCATGGTGCGGCCGTGGCCGATGCGGGCGATGTTGGCATTGACGATCGCCTCGCTGTCGGCGTCGAGCGCCGACGTCGCCTCGTCGAGAATCAGGATTGGCGGGTTGACGAGCAGCGCGCGCGCGATCGCGAGCCGCTGGCGCTGGCCGCCGGACAGGTTGGGCGAGCCTTCGAAGATGTAGGTCTCGTAACCGCGCGGCAGCTTGTCGATGAACTCCTCCGCGCCGGCCAGACGGGCCGCGCGCACGATCTCGTCGAAGGTCGCGTCAGGCTTGGCGGCCGAGATGTTCTCGCGGATCGTGCCCGAGAACAGGAAGTTCTCCTGCAGCACCACGCCGACATTGCGCCGGAGATGATCGACGTCGTACTCGCGCACGTCGATGCCGTCGATCTTGATCAGCCCGCCGTAGTCCGAATGCAACCGCTGCAGCAGGCGGGTGATCGTGGTCTTGCCGGAGCCGCTCTTGCCCATGACGCCGAGCGTGCCGCCGACCGGGATCTCGAAGGAAAGATTGTCCAGCGCCGGCGATACGGCGCCCTTGTACTTGAAGGTGACGCCGGAAAATTCGACGCGGCCTTCCAGCGGCGCGCGGACGCCGTGGCCGGTACGTCCCTCTTCAGCGGGCTGATTGACCAGATTGCCGACGATGCCCACCGCGGAGCGGGCCTCGTCATACTGGTTGATCAATTGCGCCATCTGCATCAGCGGCGCGGCAACCCGCTGCGCCAGGAGCAGGAACGCGAACAGTGCGCCGACGAAGAGCGGATCGTCGGTCGTGATCGCGAGATAGACGCCCAACGCATAGGGCGCGGTGACGGCGAGCCGCTCCAGCGGCCGGACCACCGCCTGAATGATGGTGCCGGCCATGCCTTCGGCGACACGCGCCTTGGCGACGCGCGCGACGTAGACATCCCACATGTGCTTCTGACGGGCATCGAGGGCCAGCGACTTGACCGTCCGGATGCCGTTGAGGGTCTGGACCATGAAAGCGCCGAGAACGCCTTCAGCTGCCAGCACCGCATGCGACCGCTTGCGATACGTAGGCAGCATCGCCACAAGCCAGACCGCGATCAGTCCAACGAATGCCAGAACGGCAAACGTCATCGTCGCGCTGAAGAAAAACATGACCGGGAGGAAAAAGATCAGGGTCGTGGAGTCGAGAATGGTGCCGAACAGCTGCCCCATCAGGAAGGTCCGGATGCGGAAGATCTCACGCATGTCACGCGCAACCATGCCCACCTGGTTGCGCTCGAAGAAGTCGATGGGAAGGTTGAGCACCTTGTCGAACATGTAAGTCGACAGCTTGACGTCGAGCCGCGCCGTCAGCTGGTGCACGAGAAACTGACGCAAGAATGCGAAAGCAGACTCGAAGGCGATCAGCACGAGCATCGCGACGCAAAGGACGCTGAAGGTGCTGAAGGCCTTATAATAGAGCACCTTTTCCGACAACAGGCGGTAGAACATGATCGGCGCGAGACCCATCATGCCGAGGATGAGCGCAGCAATGGCGACGTCACGCACGATCCGCCGCTCACGGAAGATCAGCGCCGTGATCAGCCCCAGGCTGAACGGCTGGGTTTCGTCGGAGATCTCGTAGTCGCGCTTCACCAGCACGACGTCGCCGGTCCACACGTCCTCGAGACGGAGCCGATCGATCACCAGCAGCGTGTCGTCGTCGACGTTGGGATCGCGCAGCACGACGCGCGGATTGTTCTCGTCGCCTTCGAGACGGAGCAGCACCATGCTGCTGCCGTCCTTCAGCCTGACGATCGCCGGCAGAGCCTTCTTGAGATGGCTGAGGCCGTCCCAATCGAGATGCACGAGCTTGGCGGTCATGCCGGAATTGTTGGCGGATTTGACGATCTCCGCCGCCGTCACCTCGGCCCCCGACAATACGTTGTCGTGGATCAGCTGCGACACGGTGAGATGCAGGCCGTGCTGGCGCGCGACGATCACGAGCGCAGCGAGCCCGGTCGGCGCGGCGCCGTCCCGGACCGCATCGAAGCTCGAAGGGGAGAGGGATGCCGGCTGCGGGACGATGACGGAGGACGAGGACATCGCTGAGATGCTCCTGAGCAATATGTCGTTCGCAGCAATCACCGATCCGCTGCGTCAAACGAGCTATAACATTCGATACCATACCGCATAACAGAAGAGAAAGCCAACGCCCGGCCGGTGCTGATCGCGCCCGGCGCACGGCCGGTTCGAACATGTGATCAATGTGAGCGGCCGCCACGGGCCGGCGTTCGGCTCAGGCCGCCTCGCGCATGTCAAAACCTATTCGCGCCAGCGAATCCTCGATCTCGGCGACGTCGGCCTCCGGCATGAAGGCCAGCGTACAGATCTCGAAATTCTCGCGCCGGACGTTGATGGTCGGAAACCCCGCCGTCATCAGCAGGTTCCCCAGGCGCTCGGCCGTAAATCCGGTGCGATGGGCCATGTAATAATGGCCTTCCTCGATGGCCCGCGTGTGACCATAGAGCATGTCCAGCGGACGAATCGGCCCGGCCGGCGAGTTGTAGGCCACAGCCGAGATGCCATGATCGAGGATATGCTGGGCGACGGCCTCGATATCGGGGCTCATCACCAGGGCAAATCCGTCGGCCCTGAGGACCCGGTGCATCTGGCGCAGCGCGGGAAAGACCTCATGCGCATAGAGATGCTCCAGCACGTGGGACGACCACACGGCGTCGAACGACTGAGCAGCGAACGATGCATCGAGCTCCGTGATCGAGCCGACGATGTCGGGCTGAACCTCGGGATCGATGTCCAGCCGCACCTCCTCCCAGTGCCTCTCGGCGATGAGGCGGGCGATGCGGCGAGCCGGTCCGGGTCCGGACCCGGCGTTCAGCATGCGCTTGAGCGAAGACGGCAAGGAATGATCCCAACTCATTCGGTTGATGAAGCGGCGCCGCAGGAAATGCCGGCAGGCAGTCACGCTATCAGTTCGGGAATGCCCCGGCCAGATTCCGATCCCGATATCACCGGACAGCGTAAATCCGCCAGCCGCATGGCCGGCAAAAGAAAAACCCCGCCGAAGCGGGGTTCATCATCGCAATCCGTAACAAAATCAGGTGAGCTTGACCACCTGGTCGGTGAAGTAGAGTTCCGAGACCCCGGAGAGATGGATCTGCTGGCCATTGTTGAAGACCAGATTGTAGCTGCCGGAACCGGAGTCGTAGGTAAGCGACTGAACGTCTGAGAACGCACGGTCCTTGAAGCCGGCGATATCGGTCCCACCGCCGCCGAGGATCGTATCGTTGCCGATCTTCGTCTCGACATGGAAGGTATCGTCGCCCGCGCCGCCCTGCAGCGTCGAATTGGCTCCGGTCCCGCCATAGACCCAGAATTCGTTGTGCGAGCCCGCGGCGCCGGTATCCGAGAAGTAGTCGCCCTGCTGGCCGATGATGGTGTCGTTGCCCGAACCACCCGTGAGCGTATCGGTGCCCGGCGCTCCGGACGAGCCCGAGTCGTACAGATAGCTGTTGCCCGTGCCGGCCTGGAGCAACTGATGCGAGCCGGTGCCGGCGAACAGGTAGTTGCTGCCGGAGCCGCCATACAGCGTATCGTTGCCGCCACCGCCATAGAGGCTGTCCGCACCCGCGCCGCCCTGGAGGATGTTGACCTCGCTGGAATGCGTGCTGCCCGACCCGAGAACATTCCAGCCGCCGCTGCCGCTGCCGGAAATGAGCAGCGAGTTGGCACCGCCATGAAGCTCGTCGTGACCCGAGCCGCCGATCAGGGTGTCGGAGCCGTAGCCCCACAGCGTATCGTTGCCCGTGCCTGCCACCAGGGTGCTGGTGCCGGACGAGACGTCGCGCAGCGTGTTGTTGCCCGAACCGCCGGACTCGAGCAGCTGATGCGCGCCGGTGCCGGCCTGCAGGAAGTTGTCGCCCGCACCGCCGATCAGCGTATCGGCTCCGCTGCCGCCATAGATGCTGTCGTTGCCGTCGCCGCCGTAGAGCGAGCTGTTGCCGGCTCCGCCGCCAATCACGTCGGCGCCCGACCCACCGTAGACGGTGTCGTTGCCGCTATCGAACAGATTGACGCTGTCATTGCCGGATCCCATGGCAATGAAGATGCCGTTATGCGCATTCTGCGAGTCGGTCACGTAGAGCTGGTTGCCACCAGCGTCGTTCATGACGATGGCCTTCAAGGTCGAGTCGGTCTGGACCGTTGTCGAGTTCGTGACTTCGAGGACCTGGACGATGGGCGGCACGCCGCCGCCCGAGTATGTCCCGCTCTCGACCCACGCCTTCTTGCCGTCCTCGGCGCCGGAGGTGTAGACGCCCGACGATTCGAGCGACGAGATCAGCGCAGCCTGAACGCTCGGATCAAAATGGCCGGACGCCGTAATATCGGAGTTCAGCTCCGTCTTGGTCAAATATGAAACGGTCATGCCAGGACCCCAATGTTAAAATCCACACAAAAGCTCAAACACACGACAGATTGGCTGTGCAGATTCATCAGATGAAATCGCATCGACAACGGTCGCCCCTCGGGACACACCCCATAAATCGGCGCGATCCTACTCGGTTTGTTAAGTGAACGTTAAACGAGCACACCGCGGAGTCAAGCGTGATATTTCATGAAGTGGCAACTAAAACAGCGAAAATAGTGGGGTACGTCATACTTCGGTTAAGTGGATTTTGACCCTTGGCTCACCGAACACCAGTACTGACCGGTGGAACTTGCCTCATGACTCCTCAGTCTCTCAACGAAATCACCGCATGTTCCCAAGTCTTCGTCGTTAATACTTTGGGCAGCGAAATACCTGTCGGTGTATAGCTGGGCGTTTCTTAAGTTGCTGCACCGCAATGTACTTGCAACTACATTCCGCGAAACTGACCAAACTTATCTGATAACGTGTAATCTTGAAATCGATGGCAACGATAATCACGGTAGCTCAGCGCAAAGGCGGGGTCGGCAAGACGACCATGGCGATCTGCGTGGCTGCGGAGCTCGGCCGCCGCGGCCACGATGTCGCGCTGGTCGACGTCGATCCGCAGCGCTCCGCCTGTCATTGGGCCGAACCCGGAAATCTCGAGATTCCAGTCTACGAATTGGGCCTCGAGGAGACGCCTGTCGCGGCCTGGGCGCGGGAAGTTCGACAGATCAAGGCCGGTCTCCTCGTGCTGGACACGGCTCCGACCGAGCGGGAAATGGGCGCGACCATCGCGCTGGCTGACCTGATTCTCGTGCCGTGCACCGCCTCCGGGCTGGACATCGAAGCCACCGCCCACACGATGACCATCATCAATGCCGTCCGCCGTCGCCGCTCGAAGCCGGTCAAGGTCTTGCTGGTGCCGAATCGAATCGACCGCCGTACCCTGGAGGGCCGGCAACTGGTCGACGAGCTCCGGCAATTCAAGGAGCCCCTCGCCCCGCCGGTGGCCAGCCGGTCAGCCTTCGTACGCGCCTTTTCGGTCGGTCAGTCGGTCGCGAGCTATGCCCCGGGCCAGGCCGCGGATCACGACATCCGCGCGCTCGCCGACGTCATCGAAAAGATTGTCCCGAAGCGCAAATGACGGCCCGCAGCGCCGTCAGAACTTCTCCACGAACTGGAATCTGAAGTCCTTCTGCGACGGCATCGTGCCCAGGATGGCTTCCTTGCGGCCATAGCCTGGCACCTCCATCGCCACACATCCGGTCGCCAGCAGGTAGCAGATCTGGATCCTGATCGCGCTCGGACAGCCGTTCTCGGCGTTCACGACATGATCGAACAGCTTCGGATTGGTGACGAACGGCCGTGCAGATCCGCTCACCGCCAGACATGGCTTCCCTGAAAAATCCTTGTGCCGCTGCGCTTCGGTCCCGGTGCCCGTGACAAGGATCTCCGGCGTCAGGCGCGGCTGATAGGTTCCGCCGACCTGGGGACGCCCGGCAAAGCCACCAGCGGCCGCATTCGGGAAGGTTTGCGCGGCGACGGGCCAGGACGTCGTCGCCACGACCCCCGCCCCTCCGAGCACGGCAGCAATCATCGTGATCCGCAGAAACAAGCTCATTGGGTCGCCTCGCCGCCGGTCGCGTGAACTCCCTGCGCTGTAATTGTTCGGCAGGGAGTGTTGTTCGGGTTGTTTATGGTCAACAACTGGTTAATATGGCAAATGTTAATATCGTGCTCATTTGTTAGGGACGGGTTTGAGCGGCATGCTGCACTCGCCACGACATGCCCCGGTCAGAATACGCGGGTCGGCACCCGAACGAGCCGCCACGGCGGTCGAGCAGACGAATTTCGATCGGGCCGATTTCGATCATGTGACGGAATTGCGGCCGTCGCCCGCGCCGCGGCCGCGACCTGACCGGCCTCATTCGGCCGCCGATGCTCCGCGTCGCAGCCGTCTGTCGCGCAGCGCCACGTCGGCGGGAAAGTTCATTGCGCTCGAATTCGGAACGGTTTCCACGGTCGCCTATCTGACGAGCTTGCTCTATCACCGTCTCGTCGTGCCCGAGCTGCCCATCGCGACCGAATATACCAGCGCCTCCGTGCTGCTGGCCGCGCTGTATTGCGGCGCCGCGCTCGGTCTGCGCGATTTCACCCACCTGCAGAACTTCCGGCATCAGCGGCTGCTGTGGAACGCGATCCGGGCAACCATTCTGGCGTTCGCCTTTCTCGTGTCCGGCATGTTTCTGCTGAAGATCTCCGACGAATATTCGCGCGGTGCGCTGGTCGTGCAGTTCATGACCGTCTGCCTCGCGGCCCTGGCCCTGCGCGGCGTGCTGATCTCGCGACAGCAGCGGGCGCTGCATCGTGGCGAGCTGTCGCTTCGCCGCGCATTCATCATCGGAGATCTGCGGCAATCCCACGGACTGTCGCAGCGGCTTCGCGACAACGGCGTCATCACCGTGGCCCAATTCACGCTGACGCAATTCGAGCGGCCCGATGGCGCGCGCGCGCTGGTCGACGCCTGCCGCACGGCCGCGGCCGACGACATCTTCGTCCTGCCGACGGCCGAGCAGATCGGCCGCATGCCGAGCTTCATCGATCATCTGTCGCAGCTGCCGGTCGCGGTCCATGTCATGGTGCCCGGGCTGGACGGGCTGTTGGCGGCGTCCGAGGTCGTGGAATTCGGCAATGTCGCCGCGGTGCAGGTCCAGGGGCGGCCGCTGTCAGCGGTGGACGAGGCCCTGAAGCGCGGCTTCGACATCGTCGCGTCGCTGCTATTGCTGGTGGCGCTGGCGCCATTGATGCTCGCCGTCGCCGCGCTGATCAAATTGACCGACCGGGGGCCGGTGCTGTTCCGGCAGGTCCGGCATGGCTTCAACAATCAGGCGATCACGGTGCTCAAATTCCGCACCATGCGCTGCAGTCCCGCCGCGGAGGATTTTCGTCAAGCCACACGCGACGACCCGCGCGTCACGTGGATCGGCGGCTGGCTCAGGGCCGCGAGCATCGACGAGCTGCCTCAGCTCATCAACGTCCTGCGCGGCGAGATGTCGATCGTGGGCCCGCGTCCCCACGCGCTGGCTCACAACAGGATGTTCGAGGAACGCATCCCGCCGCTGTCCCGGCGGCACAACATGAAGCCAGGCATCACCGGCTGGGCGCAGGTCAACCTGCTGCGCGGCGAAACCGACACGCTGGAGAAGATGCAGAGGCGGATCGACTATGATCTGTTCTACATCGATCACTGGTCGTTCCTGTTCGACCTGAAGATCATCGTGTTGACGGCGATGCTGTTCCTCTCGGTGAAGAACTATCGCCAGAGCTTCTGACGGCGGAGCCGTCCGGCGATTGCCCTGCGATCGGCGATCCCCGCGTCTCAGGCGGCCTTCGCGGCGACCGCGATCAGGTTCTGGCTGTAGATTCCATCGGCGGTCTCGCCGGTCTCGACCGCGATGATCAGGCGCAGCAGCGAACGGATTCCCTTCCAGAGCACGAGGCGGATCGCGCTCTTCAGCCCGTGCGGGACCGGCGCGTCCTCGACGCAGCCGACGTCGGCGAATCCGGCCGCGCGCAGCACGGCACCGAGCGACTGGCGCGTGAACGCGAGCTCGTGCGTGAAGTCTCCGTACCTGATGCGGCCGAAGAACGGCGACTCGCCGTTGGGCGCATGGATGATCCAGCGCCCGCCCGGCTTGAGCACGCGCAGCGCCTCGCGCGTCAGACGCAGCAGGTCCTGCTTCGTCAGATGCTCGATCACGTCGTAGGTCACCAGGGCGTCGACGGTGCCATCGCCCGTTCGCGCCAGCTCTCCGAACAGGTCTCCCTGGCGAACGTCGGGAATCCCGAGGCGATGCGCGATGGCCACCTGTTCTGCAGAGCCATCGACGCCTTGCAGGCGGCGATAGCCCTCGCGTTGCGCAGCCAGCAGCAGGACACCGTTGCCGCAGCCGAGATCGAGGATCTCGGCGTCGCGGTCTGCGGGAAAGAACCGCCGCACCAGATCGCGCATGATCGGCATGCGCGGCGCAAGGTCAGCCTGCTCCGCGGGAGCCGGACCGAAGCCGCCCGACGAGACATAGCGCTGATACATGAACTGGTTGGGATCCTGGTCCGGAACAGGCGGCGGAGCCGGCGAATTCATGAGCTTCATCCTTCAGCCTGCGCAAGCGGCCCGATCGCGGCCGATCTGCGCAATCCCGGAAACAGAGGCCGCAGCACAGGGCTGCGCATGATCGCCTCGGCGAGCCGCGACGCGTTGTCGTAACCGGACGACTGGGCGCGCAGCCATCCGGCCTTGGCGATCCGCGACCGGCGCGGCTCGTCCGCGAGCAGGAGCGCAGCCTTGCCGGCGAGGTCGTCGACGCAATGGAAGAACACCGCCTCGTGCTCGTCGTGGAAGCTCTGTTCGAGGCGCGAGGCGCGCTCGGCCAGCAACAACCCGCCACAGGCCGTGATCTCGAAGGCCCGATGCGACAGCTCCTCCCAATTGTCCTTGGTGATGAAGGAGACGCTGATGCGGGAGGCGCTGATGGTCTGGCGATAGGCATCGTCCCAGGCGCCGTCCGCGATGACGCGGAACAGGTGCTCGTGGCCGCGCATCGCACGCGCCCAGCCATGCCCGAACAGACTGACGCGTCCAGGCATGCGCGTCGCCAGATCGCGCATGAGCTCGGTGCGATGCGGGCGGATGCCGCCGCCATCCTTCAGCGCCGTGCCGATGAAGCTGATGTCGTGCACCATGGGGACCGCCTGCTCCGAGGCAAAATGGCGCACCGGCGCAAAGCCGAAATCGACCACCGACACCCGCCGGGCGCCGGCAAGCTCGTAGTTGCGCACCACGCCGTATTTCGGCGTCATGATCTCGTCGACCAGCGGCACCAGGCCGAGATGCAGGCGCCACAGGCCGCGTTCGTGCTCACCCCAGGGATTGTCGTTGTTGAACAGCACGACCGCGCCGAAGCGCTCCCGGATGCGCTTGAGCGTCGACGGCCGGATCATCCAGCCCTTGTCGATCCACAGGATATCGTACGATCGGTCGCGCGCGGCATTGATCAGCTCGGCATTGGTGCGCGCGATGACGGGCCCGATCTGCAGCCGCGCGCGCAGCTGCCAATCGACGCGAGCGGCCATGCCGGTGAGCGCAGCCGGCGGCAGGCGCCTGACCGTAGCTCCGATCTGCTCCAGCGCATCGGCGCGGTCGCGCGACGTGGTCCCCGCGCCGTTGTCGCCGACATAGAGCAATGAGGGCCCGGTCATCGCGTTCACCGTCGTCCGAGCAGCGCGGCGGCCTGGCGCCGCAACCTGGTCACCGACCCCGAAAGGTCGGCAACCTCGATCATCAGTTGGTGGAGCGGCAGCGCCAGCCAGCGCTGCAGTGCTCCCCATAGCAGGATCGACATCGCCGCTTCGCCTGCGATTCCGCCGATCAGCACGGCGACCAGTCCCCATTCCGGCACCAGGGCGGCCCCGAGCGCGACGGCGGCGGACGCGGCCACCAACGTGATGATGGCGACGGCACGCATCGCATTGACGCTGATCAGCGCCTGCGCGGCGATCCGGCCGGGAAGCCCTGCGCCGGACATCACGAGATAGAGAATCATCAGGCCATGATGGAACGCAATCTGATGCCGGGTCCACCAGTCGAAGATCAATGGTCCCAGGCTCATCAGGACCACGGAAACACCGGCAAACGCCAGCAGCGACAGCTGGACCACGAAGGCGATGAGACGAATGAGCTGCGCACTGTCCTTGCGGCCCGCGGCATGGCTGATCTCGACCCCCGCAGGCGCCATCACGGTCAGAAACACCTGGTCGACCAGACGCATCGCCGTTGCATAGACGGCATAGACCGCCACGGCGGGTCCGCCGAGCAGCGCACCAAGCACCAGCCGCGGTCCCTGGATCATGACGCCCTGGGTGGCGAGATTGTAGCCGCTGAAGCCGAGCGCGGGCCTGAGATGCTCGCGCAGCCAAGCGATGTCGGCCATGCGCAGGTCCATGCGTGCCCACGGCGCCAGCCGGCGCGCGACCACGCTGACCACGACGAGATCGAGCAATGCCATCGTCGCCGTCACGCCGGCCACATGCACCGGCTGCGCGCCGAGCCCGACGATGGCGCCGATGCTAACCACGAGCTCGATCAGCTTGATTGCGGTCGCGACGTTGTAGGCAACACCGTAGCGTCCGTTGGCGTAGAGAACCGCGGCCATCAGCCCCCGCAGCGTCTCGAAGCAGAGCTGGGCAGCGGCGAATGCGAACACCAAGACGACCGCGGAGGCACCGATCCCGTCGAGATGGAACCAGCGCGCGAGCGGCAGGGCAGCGACGGCCATGACGGCCAGGATCAGAATGACAGGCAGCGGCCCCAGCGCCAGATTGCAGGACATCTGGAAGCTGCGTCGCGCCCGGTCGCGGTCGCCGGCCGCAGCCGCCATGATCACGTCGTTCGTCGCGGTCGCGACCAGCCCCAGATTGACATAGGGCAGATAGGACACGAGCGCCGCGAGCGTGATCCATTGGCCGAACAGGTCGACACCCCAATGCGAGATCTGCACCGGCACCAGCAGAATCGGATTGAGCGCCATCGCAAGGCGCCATAGCCCCTGCCCGACCAGGCCGATCGCCAGGCGCCGTGCTAGGCCCGCCATGGCGACCGACGGTAAGGAAGGCCGGCGTGTCGGCCGGGCTGCGCGTGAGAGATGGGGTTCATATGGATCGTCAAGTCGGAGGTCGGCTGCACGGCCACCTTCTAGCCAAAGATGGCACGACGGTCGCGCTTTCGCGCCCTTTTACCTTAATCGGCACTTGCATGCGGCGGACCGGCGCATATCCACCGCGCGATCGGCATTTTCCGCTAGAAAGCGGGCTTTCATCCTCAAGGCCCAGACCACGGCGAGCATGCCTCATCCCAAGCGCATCCTTCTGATCGGCAACTATGAGGCCGACCGGCAATATTCGATGCTGCGCTATGCGGATTGGCTCGTCGAAGCGCTGCGAGCGACGGGGTGGCACGCCGACCTGCTGGCGCCGGCACCGCGTCTGTCACGGCCGGCCATGCGCAGCCGGACGGTCCGCAAATGGCTCGGCTTCATCGACAAATTCGTGCTGTTTCCGCTTCGGCTGAGGCGCCTCGCGGCACGCTACGATCTGATCCACGTCTGCGATCACTCCAATGCGCCCTACGTGTTCGCCCTGTCAGGCCACCGCGTCAGCCTGACGTGCCATGACCTGATTCCGATCAAGGTGCTCGCCGGTGAAGTCGAGGGCCAGCGGCTGTCCGGAACCAACTCCTGGCTTCAGCGCATGATCCGCATCAGCCTGCGCCACGTCCCCAACCTGGTCTTCGTGTCCGATGCGACACGGGCCGATTTCGTCCGCCTGATCGGCCCTGCGACTGGCAGCGATGCCGTCATCGCCAATCCCGTGATCGGCTTCGGGACGATGACACCGGCGCGGGCCCGCCAACTGATCGAAGCTGAGGGCATCCCGGCCGGCAGACCCTTTCTGCTGCATATCGGCAGCAATCTCTGGTACAAGAACCGCTTAGGCGCGCTGCAGCTGTTCGACCTCCTGCGTCAAACTGATATCGCCGGCCTGAGAGATGCCCTGATGGTCTCGGTAGGACCTCCCCTGCCGGATTCGAAGCGGACCGCACGAGAGGGGCTGATCGTGATCAGCGAGGCGGACAACGAATTGATCGAAGCGCTCTACACCCACGCCGAGGCGCTGCTGTTTCCGTCGCTCGACGAAGGTTTCGGCTGGCCGATCATCGAGGCACAGGCGTGCGGCTGCCCCGTGATCACCTCCGATCGTGAGCCGATGCGCAGCATCGCCGGCCCGGCCGCGCTGCTGATCGATCCCGGCCGGCTGGATCAGGCCGCCCAACTGATCGCCGAACGCTGGGATTGGCTGACGACGCAAAGGCAGGCCGCCCGCGACCATGCACGACAATTTTCCGAGCGCGCCGCGGCGGCCCGATATTCGGACTTCCTGACGGAGGTGGTCGAAAGAGCCGATCCGGCCGGGGGCCTGCGATGACGCCCGCCGCGACGGTGAGCAGGCTCGGGGCTGCCATCCTCATCGCAGGCTTCGCGCTGCTGCTTTGGCCGAGCCTGGTGGTGTTCGCCGCCGCGTCAATCATCGGCTCCGCGATCGGATTGGCCGTGCTGTATGTCAGCATCGACGGCCGTGACCAGACGCGAATCTCGTGGCTGCTCGCCACCGCGCTGTTGCTGGCCTATGACGGCGGCGCGATCTCCACCTATCTGAGCGCGAGCTCTCCGCAGGAATTCGAGATCCTGACCAAGGACCGCCCGATCGAGCTGATCTCGTCGGCGCTCGCCCTGGTCCACGTCATCTGCGGGCTGCTGCTGCTGATCGGGCGCCTGGAACGTCCGGCCAGCGCGGCGATCCTCGACTCGACGGCCGACAGCTGGTTTTCCTTGCTGCTGGCATGCGGCGGCCTTGGCCTGATCGTGCTGGGCTACGCCGTTGGCGATCTCGGCTATATGGGAATCCAGACCGACGCCGCCGGCCGGGTCTCCATCATCGGTGCGGCAGCCAGTCTCGTCGAGGGCCCTCTGGCGGGCGTGGCGGGCTATCTGGCGGCACGCGGCCGGCAGCCGCTATCCCGGCTGTTCTACGCGATGGTGGTGATGCTCGTGACGCTTGCGGTGGTGCCGACCGGCCGCCGCGCCATCCTGCTCGTTCTGCTGATCGCAACGATCGGGTTCGCGCTTGGCGGCGGGCTGCGCCGTGTCTCGCTCGGTCACAAGGTGGCCGCGATCGCCATCGGCGGCCTGTTTGCCTACGTCACGAGTTCCTACTTCTTCGCGCTGCGGCTCGCGACATGGGAGCTCGGCAACACGGCGGCGCTCTCGGACCAGCTCTGGCTTGGGCTCGACTTCATGCTGTCGCCGAGCCTGAAAGAGCGCTTCAACACGCTGTTCTACGACAATGTGCGCGAACGAACCTTCGTGCTCGGCTATCTCTCCGACCTGATCAATGCGGTCGGTTCGTCCGGACCGCTGTACGGCGACGCGCTGGAATATTATCTGCGCCTTTGCATCCCCTCGGCGCTGGATCCGAACAAGGACCAGATCATCGCCTATCAGATGGTTGAAACGCTGGTCCACCCGAAGCTTGGCCTGCCGGTCATCGACGAAGCCAACACCATCCTGACCGACGGCGTCACCGATTTCGGACTAGTCGGCGCGTTTCTCTACACCGGCGGCCTGGTGGTGCTGATGCGAGGAGCGATCGCGGCCATCCAGCGGATCGGATCGCCGATCACGGTCATGTTCGGAACGTTCACGGTCATCAGCCTGGTCCTGAAACCCGAACTCACACTCGACGAATATCTGGTGCCCCTGCGCAATCTCGCTGCATTCCTTCCCTTGATGTGGATTGCAGAGGCGCTGCCATCGCTGACGCGACGTTCGCCGCCAGGCGCCACGAGCGCCGGCTCGCGCCGGCTGCCGGGACACAAGCTGCCAGGGCAATGGCCCCTGCGCAGCGGGCGCTGACTCTGCCGGCGGCAGCCATTCTCGTGGAGGCCGGTGGCAGGAGGCGGAAAGCCGCCCCTCTGTCACTCGGACGGAGCAAGGGACCGCTGCAAGGGCCGGACAGGCGACGACGGCCTGCGACCGGCGCGGAAGCCGTTGGCAAGATAATAGCGGACCGCGTCGATCAGATGGCTCCGCTGGGTTCGGCTGGTCAACAGCGCGCCAAAGCCGCCCGAGCTCGCCCGCTTGCCATCGGCCCTGACGCGGACCGATGACGTCAGACAGACGCGCATCCCCGCACTCCACGTCGCCCGTCCCAACTCGACATCGGACATGAACAGGAAGTAGCGCTGATCCAGGCCGCCCAACTGCTCCCAGAGCGCGCGGCGAATCAGGACGCAGGACGATTGCAGCCAGTCGACATCGACGAGGTCCGCGTTGCCGTTGGCGAGGGTATCGATCAGGTGGACCTCGCTGCCACGCTGCGGCCAGAGGCGGCGCATCACCTGGTGCAGCAGTGTCGGAAACTTTCGTGCCGTCTCGACCAGGGCCCCATCGTCACTCACCTGGAGTGGGGCAAGCACACCGATGGACGGATCGGAGGCCGCGATCGAAATCAGCCGGTCGAGGCTTCCCGGCTCATCCCAAATGATGTCGGGATTGCAGAGAACCACGAAATCCGTTCGTGGCAGCGCGCGGATGCCGAGATTGCATCCCCTCGTATAGCCGAGATTGAGCTGGGGATCGACCAGCAGGAACTGGTGCTCGTCGGCTCCGGCCGCGAGCTGCCGATGCTCCTCCGCGTCGGCCGAATTCTCGACGACCACGACTGCCGTTCGATGCGCCCCACCTTGCCGCGCCAGGCTGCGCACGCAATCCAGCAGCCGCTCGGCCTTGAAGAAATTGACGATGACGACGGCCACTGTCGTCGGTTCCGCGAAGGCCTCGACGACCGAGTTAGCCGACCTGTGGTAGCGGTCCGAAATCGAATTCTTGGGCAAAGGCTGCGGCGAGTTCGCACCCCGAAAGGCGCGGACAGGGGCGAGATCGCCATCCGCTCGCTGCGGTAACATACGCATCCCGGCCCCTCATTGCCAGCCTCAGCCCGGTCAGGATGTCTGCCGGGCTCCCAGTCCCCAAGCTTAACATAAAATTCGGGTCCGATATAAACTCTAACACTCCAAGGTTATGGGTAACCATAACAGGTGTGCCATGCCATAACGCCTCCAGCGGCGTCAAACCGAACGATTCGAAGCGCGTCGGACACACGAAGAAGTCGATCTCTTCATAGAAGCGATCGCGTGCGTCGGCGCGCAGCGGGCCTCGCCAGACGATATGCCCGCGCTGTGTTTCCGCCTCGCCGACCCTGCGAATATCCTCCAGATACTGCTCCGAGGCAGGTCTCGGTTCCCCGGCAATGTGAAGCTCCGCGTCCGGGCGCTCCAGCTGAAGCCAGGTCACAAAGGCCGCGACCAGCTCCGCCAGGCCTTTTCTCGGCGCGATCTCGGCCATGAAGCCGAAACGGACGGTCTTGCCGCGGTTGGCCCGGCCGCCGGAGAGCTCAGGCCCCAGGAAGGGTTCTGGAATGACGTTCGATTTGGCGGCAAACAGCGATGAGAGCAGCGAATTTCGCCGTTCGAGGACGGACGAGTAGATGATCCGGTCGCTCAGCGTCATGAGCGCCAGTTCTGCCGTCGCCAGATATGGAAACTTCTTGAGATCGCGCAGCCGTCTGAATTCCTCGCGGGCGAGATTTCCCTTCGGACTGTAGACGATCCGGATGCCACGGCTCCGTGCGCGCGAGGCGACCAGCAGCGCCATGGGATTCCAGGCTCCCGCCACGAAGATCGCGCGATAGCGCGTCAGGTCGAGATCGACGAGTTGGCCGAGCGAGGGGCGACTGCCTCGCGGCGGCAAGCCCGGCAGGCCCCCGGCATCGCGGACGAGACCATCCTTGCTCAGGACGTCCATTGCGAGTCCGCGCGCTCGCAACTCGCGGGCTAGCAGCAGGATGCTTTCCGGGACGCCACCGAAGCCCAGCGCGAACTGATGGGCCACGGCCAGGACCGTGGTCGCCCGCGACTCTCCTAGCGCTTCCATGGCTGATCGTCGCTCCGATCCACGCCAGGAATGGGCACGCCGGGCAGCATGGCGTCCAGGGCCCTCGACAGCCGCTCGCGATGGACCAGGGGCACGTCGATCAGCCGTACCAGCACGGCGATCCGGGCCTCGGGGCCCACCGCTGCGAAGATCGCCGCCGCGTCGTCGTAGAGCCCGTTCTGCACGATCTGCGCGAACTCGTTGACCGCAAGCCGCGCGAGTTCATCATTCAGCATCGTGAAGCTGCCGAGCGCAACCGGGTTACGCTTCAGCGCGATCCAGCCCTCGTTCGGTGCATTCGCATAGGACATCCTGAGATAGGCGAGATGCTGCGGCTGGACACCGCTGCGGCTCTCCATCGAGAACAGGACCAGCCACAGATAGGCGTCGGTCGGAATGCAGCGAAGCGCTGATCGCAGCCCGGTGCGGAGCTCAGCCAGCAACCGATCCGCCTCATCGCGGCGCAGTACGGAGGCGGCGTCCTCGAAAAGGTAAAGGCGCAGGATGGCCGCCGCGCGGCGCGCCGCCGGCTGACAATGACCGGCGGAGGTTTGGCTGACGTCCTCCACCGAGGCCTGTCTGACCGCATCGAGCTGGAAGCTGCGTCCGCCCACGATCTGCGCCGCGATCCGCTCGGCATCGGCGGATCGCCACACCGCCGGCAGCGCGATCGCGGTCCAAACCAGGAGAACACCAGCCAGAGAGATCGGGCCGGCGCGAACGAGGCCGGAAGCCGTCATCTACTCGGAATATCCATAACGGTGGTAGTAGTCGTTCCGGTAATAGCCGCCATAGCCGTATCTCGACATCATGCTGAGCTCGGCCTTGTTGAGCACGACCCCGAGAAGCTGCTCGCGCAGATGGCGCGCTGAATTCATCGCGTGCTGCACGACGTCGGTCTTGGTGCGCCCCCATTCGACCACGAAGACATAGGAGTCGATCAGTTTCGTCGTGGTACGGACATCCACGACCGGGGCGAGAGGCGAGAGATCGACGACGATGTAGTCGTACCGCTTGCGCAGATCATCGACCAGATTGCGCATCGCAGACGACGCCAGGACCTCGCTGGTCTGGGCATGGCGTGAAGGGATGACGGCGGGCAGGACGTCCAGCCCCGTCTCGGGCTCCCGCCACAGCACCTGCGACAGATCGCGCTTGCCCGAGAGCACCTCGAGAACGCCGAATTCCGCTGACGGCATCAGTCCGCGCGTCAACGACGGATTGCGCAGATCGCCATCGATCAGGATCGTCCGCGCGCCGCTCTGCGCCAGCAGCTCGGCGAAGCCGGCGGCCACCGTCGACTTGCCCTCGTTGGGAAGCGACGAGGTGAAGCCGATCACGCGTCCGGCACCGTTTCGAGCCGCGATATCGGCCGCGACCTTGATCGCGCGGACCGATTCGGTGAAGCTCGAGAACGGATTGTGGACCACGTGCCAGTACAGTCCGCCGTCCGGAACCACCTGTCTCGGTGTGCGCTGGGTGATGGACGGAGCAGGCAGGCCCGGCTGCGATTCGATCCGCGGCAGGATGGCGATGCAATGCGCCTGCAGCTGCGTCTCCACCTCATCCGTGGTCCGAAAAACCCGATCGGAGAGATCCCGCAGACGCGCGAGTCCGAAACCGAACAACAGCCCCGTGGCGCCGGCGATGGACAACACCAAGCTCAGCCGCGGCGCGCTCGGCTTGAGCGGCCGCGCCGCCTGGGTGATGACGCGCGCCTCGGTGATCGGGAACGATTGCTGCTGCACCGATTCCATGTAGCGCTGCAGGAAGTTGTCGTGGAGCGCCCGATAGCTCTGGGACTTGCTCTCGAGATCACGCAGCGCGACCTGCGCCTCGTTGGTCGTCCGCGACGCTGATACCGCCTGCTCGACCTGCTTTTCGGTGCTGGCTGCACGCTGCGTCGCGATCTCGAGATCACTCTTGTAGGACTCCGCCAGGCGTCGCAGCTCGTCCATGATCGAACCGCGAATGCCCTGCATCTGGTTGCGCAGATTCACGGCGGCCAGATGATTGCGACCGTACCGCGCCGACCAGTCCGCTTCGCGGGTTGCCAGATCGAGATATTGCGATCGAAGCTTGCTCACCACCTGATTGTTCAGCGTATCGGTGACCGTGCCGTCGACGGTCGAGTCGGGATTGTCCGCAAGGATGACCGTCTGGATCCGATCGAACCGCGCCTTGGCTTCAGCGAACTGTGCCTTGGCGACCACGAGCTGGCTGTTCAGCTCCGCCAGCTGCTGCTCGTTCATCAGGCGGCCGCCGGATTCGATGATGTTGTTCTGCGCCTTGAAAGTGACGACGGCTCGTTCGGCCGCCGAAGCCTGCTCCTGCAGCTCCTTGATGCGGTCCTGAAGCCATGCCGTGGCGCGCTTCGTCGCCTTGTACTTGGCATCCAGCTGGTCGACGACATAGGCGTCGGAGGCGGCGTTGACGATCTGGGCGGCGCGGTCGGGCGACAAAGACCGGAAGCCGATCTCGATGATATAGGTCAGGCCGACACGACGCACGGTCAGACGATTGGCGAAGCTCTCGGTGGTGCGGCGCAGCTTGTCGAACTCGGAGCGACTGCGATCGCTCCCGAACAGCTCACCGATCCACCCGGACACCGTGGCGATCAAGCCGGGCGATCCTGCGAACTCCGGGTCCTCTGTCAGATGCAGGTCCCTGATCACCGCCGACGCGATGGTTTCGGACTTGATGATCTGAACCTGGCTCTCGACCGAAGCACTATCGATCGGAATGTCGCCTAGCACGGACTGCTGCTGGAACAGCTGGTTCTTGCGGCTGTCGATGATCAGGCTGGCCGTTGCCGTGTAGGTCGAAGGCGTCGCCACGTAATAGCCGACGCCCAGACAGAGGCTGAGCGCGATCACGGCCAGGATGAAGCGGTATTGCCGGTGAACGAAGCCGCTCAGGCTCGTCAACATCTCTGCCGATGAAGCAACCTGCTCGGCTGCGGCGCGCGCAACCGGGACGACGCGGTCGAGATTAGGAAGAACGTTCATCGCGAACTCGCAATTCGTCGGCCGCAGACTGATCGTCCCGTGCGGCGGCCTGCCGCACTCGCTGAGTTATCGTTGCAAGAGCAAATGCGGGGCAGCTTACGGCGAAGTCGTCGTGGAAATCGTAAATGTGGTCGTCGAAACCGACCCGTTGGATGTACCGGTCCCGGTCGTCGACGGGCTGTAGGTGAAATTGCCGGTCGGCGTGCTGCCGCCCCCGATCGCCTGCGCCGAGCCGGTGCTGGTCGGCGTGCCGCCCAGCGCGTTGGTCTGACCGCCGACGGCGCCACCGGCGCCCGCGCCTCCGCCGCCACCGGTTGCCGCCGTGCCCTGATCGTTGGCACCGCCGGAATAGGCCATGAAGACGTCCTGGTCCTTGGTTTCGGCGATCGCCTGCAGGATCTGGTTGGCGTAGGCCTGATTGGTCTTCACGACCACCTTCGCCGCCTGTCCGAGCGCGTTGCCGATCGCCGTCTTCTGCGATTTGTTAGCATTGGGCACGAGACCGAGGATCACAGTCAGGCTGCTCGGATCCGCGATTGCGACTTCGCGAAGCAGGGACACCAGGGCGGTGCCGCCGTCGGGATATTGCTGCAGAACCTGCCCCGGATTGGCGAGAAAGCGCTGCGACAGGCTCTGCTGCTGGGCCATCACGGAAGCGGGGATCAACGTGCCGGTGAACCCAGCCGAAGCGAGCACCAGGGACGTGGCTGCAATGATCGAGGACCTCAAATTGCTCAACGCTCGCCTCCTTCACAAAACCTAACATATCTATAACTTACCGTTTCATATCACGGGTGATCCACCCAAGCAAAGGCGCACGAAGCCGCGCGGACCCACCACGGTCGTCACCAGACATTAACCTTTATGTCGCGCGGCCCTGACGCGGCGGGGCCTCAGCGCGATGGCGTTGTGCCAGTCCGACCCCGACCAGGCTGAGAACTGGAATGGCAAGGCCGGGAATCTGAAGGGAAAAGTCCACCAGGGAGTGCACGATCGCCATCGCGCCGCAGACCAGCCCGACGATCGGGAAGATCGCCCCATTGCGGCGCTGGAGAGCTCCCTTCACCAGCAAGGCCAGGACCACGACCCACGCGAGGCACACCACGAGGGCGAGGGGCACGCCGAGTTCGGCGGCCAGCTCGAGGGGCGTACTGTGGGCGCGGTCCCAGATCCCCCAGATCGAGGCATCCGCACTGCGGTACCGTGGAAAGACGTAACGAAACGAGCCCAGGCCGGACCCGATCATCGGGTGATCCCGGATCATTCGCCACGTCGAGACGTAAGTCTCCCAGCGCCCGCCGCCTTCGAGGCCATGGGCCCCGAGACGTTCGGTAACCTGACCGCCGAGCACCGCGAGCGCAGCCGTCATGACGGCGAGCGCGGGTGGGAGCGACCATAGCAGCCGCCGCCAGGACGGAAGCTGGCGGCGCAGCATGAGCGAGGCTGCGCCGACGCTTCCCGCCAGTGAGACCACGAGGCCCGCCCGCGAACCCGTCAGCATGACGCAGGTCATGCAGATCAACGATGCTGCGCCGGGGACAACGAGCTTGCGGTCCCAGGTCACGGCCCGCAGCGACGACCAGCCATGACGAAAGCCGCCGCGCGCGACCAGCCGCCGCAGCATGATCAGCTCCCAGACGACCGTGCAGCATCCGAAATACAACGCAGCCGTATTGCGGTTCGGAAACGTCGCATTCAGGACGTTGCGATCCAGCACCTTGTCGCGCAGCAGCACCACCGACGGATCGATGAGATAGGCGGCGATGCCGTAGACGGCATAGGCGAGGCCGGACCATGCCACCGTCTTGAGCAGGATATCTGCCCGCGCCGGGGAGCTGGCGACGAAGAAGGCGCCAGCCAATATCGCCAGGCAGGCGAGCGGCGCGCCCAGCGAGACGAACGGCTGATCCCGGACCAGCGCCAGCGGCGCGGTCCGGTCGGCGCCGATCAGCCCGGACATCTGCTTCCAGACTGCATCCGGCGAAACGGCAAGCCATGGGGCCGAACTGAGCTGCTCGTGCAGGACCACCGCATAGAGGCCGATGATCAGCAGGGCGAGTGCGACCAGGATCCAATCGCCACGCGTCCGCAAGTTCGGGCTGCAGCACGACAGCGCAACGCCGAGCAGCCCGACCAGAGCCGCAAGAGCGCTTGGATCCGTTGCGGCGTAAGGGAGAGGCGCGACCGCCACAATGCCGGAGAGCAGCCAACAGGCCAGGCGGTTGTCGTCACGCCAAAGCGAGGCAGATCCCTTGGACGCCTTCACGCTCGGGGATGGGTCCGCGGCGGACATGGTCCCGCCCGCGCACAGATCAGGGCGACGTCTTGATCGCCGTCCGCAAGGTCACCCCATTGGTGGCGGCCACGATCGGATCGTTCACGGTCGCGGTCACCAGCCGGATGTACTGCATGATCTTGGCGGATTCGACCGACTGCGAATTCGAGATGTACACGACATCCTTGTTGCGGACCTGAAACTTGGTCGCCATGAAGTAGCCGCTGGGATCGCGGAAATTCACGTTGTAGATGACGGGAACGACCGGGCCCGGGAAACGATGGGTGTCGACCCCGAGTTGCTCGGCGACTTCACGGCTTTCGCCGCGATAGAGGAAGACGGCCGCCGGGTCGGCCGCGGAGTCGTTCAGGCCGCCCGCCTTGGCGACGCTTTCCGCCAGCGAGATGCGCCAGGCCTCGAAGTTGAACTGCCCCTGCGCGCCAGAGGCGCCGAACGCGATGAACGTCTGCGGCTCGCGATAAACGTAGATGGTATCGTTCGGCTGGATATAGACGTTGTTCGTCGGTTCGTAGACGATCTGACCAAACGGGATCGTCGTCCGGCGGCCTTCGCGCTCGAGCATGACCCAGGTATCGAAGCCCTGGCCCTTGGGTCCGCCGGCGCGGGTGATGGCGTCGAGCATGCGCTCGCCAGCCGCGTTTGCCGGGAAGCGGGACGGCGAATTGACCTCGCCCAGAACACTGATCAGCGACGTTCTCTGCTCGATCAGCGTCACGACCGCCTGCGGTTCGATCGCCCGGTTCTTGAGCGCGTCGACGATGGCCTGCTGCACTTCAGCCGGGGTCCGGCCCTTGGCGCGGATCGCACCGGCATAGGGCACCGAGATGAAGCCGTTGTTGTCGACGTTCTGGTTGGGGATCGTGACGTAGTTGCCCGGACGAACGCCCGCTTCGATCGGAATGAAGAGACCGCCGGCCGCGGCCTCGAAGATCGTGACGCTGACGACATCGCCGATGCCGAAGCGGATTTCGGTCGGAGGCCGCTTGAAAGCCTGCGTGGCGGAGTCGGTCAGCCGCGGCGCAAAGGACGCAAGGACACGCTCGACGTCCGGTGTGACCTTGACCAGCGCGTAAGGCAGGCTCAGCTCGCTGCCAGCTTCCGATGAGCGAACGGCGTCCTGGTTAGGGCCGCTGGCCGGCATGAGGCTGCAAGCCGCAGACAAAGATGCCACGGTCGCGACAAATCCCCAACGCATCAGCCCCGGAATGGCCATCAAACCCCCAAAAACACGATAGCGTTAACATGCCCGGTCACGGCTGAACAGGCATCGCGGCTGCAGCGGTCGGCCCGTTTGTTATTAACAGATAAAGCGTTGCAGAATCACCACAGACGCCCTAACTCTTTGTTAACGAAAGTAAAACCTCTCCAGAGATTTGTTCTCCAAAATCGCTGGAACGGCTGCGGCCGGCGACCGCGGTTGGGCTTGCGCCAAGCCCGGACTACAACGGCCGCCCGCGGATTGTCAGCACCACGAGAAAACGGATTGACGTGATCGGCACTCATGGAGCGCTCATTGTTCTCGTGCTGGTCGCGCCCGCCCTGCTGTTCGACGGCCTTGTCAGCTGGTGCTTCGCCGCAGCGGTCGCCGCGCTCGGACTGGTCAACCTGCTGTTCGCCAACACATCTTCCCTGAAGCGAAGCTGGAGCAGTTGTCGGCCAGCCCTGCCGAGCGGCATCATTCTGGTCGCGATCCCGGTGCTGCAGCTGCTCCCCTGGGCGCCATCGGGTCTGGCGTCGCCGATATGGGAGCAGACATCCGAGGCGCTGCAGACCGCGCTCGACCATCGCATCAGCCTCGATCCCAGCGTGACCCTGGCGGGCCTGGCGAAGGTGATCGCCCTGCTTGCGCTCGTCGCCACCACAGCGCTCGCGGCCGGAGACAGGACGCAGG
>JBARNF010001315.1:0-4504 GCA_049802835.1 Bradyrhizobium sp. | reverse complement strand
GAAGGCCTCACCCATGGCCCGCCTGCAGAAAAAAATGCAGGCGGCAGGTACCACAGGTGGTGCCGATCACCCGGCATTCCCTGCGCCCTCTGCACTCATGAGGGACGAACTGATTGCAGGCCTCGGGCCTGAGATGCCGCGAGAAAACGTCCCCATGTCGATCGCTGTTTGAGCCGTGAATCCGCCTTCTCCACCGCAGTCGTCCCGGGCAAGCCGTGACGCGCGACAGCGCGGCGCGGCGCCGACCCGGGACCCATACGCCGCGGCGGACGTGACGCGCGAGGAGCTAACGACGTGCCTGCCCCAAACTCCTCCCTGGGGTTATGGGTCCCGGCGTTCGCCGGGACGACAACTGTGGTCGTAGCGCTAGCTCACCGTCTCATCAGCGTCATTGCGAGCGCAGCGAAGCAGTCCGGACTCGGCCCGCGCAAAGCACGCGCGATGGGATGGTGGGCACGTCGCAACGCGGCGTTGCCGCGTTGCGCCTTTGCCCACCCTACTACACAGCCGTCACGCCGCCGGTTGCCTTGCCGCCGGCTTGCGCTCGACCGGGTGGATGTCGATGCCGCGCAGGCGGCCGAGCCGCAGCACGTCCATCGACAGCGTACGGCCGATGCGGTCGCGGTCGAGCACGCGGATCAGGTCGTCGACGCCGTTGATGTCGACGCCGTCGAGCCGGATGACGACGTCACCCGGCAACAGGCCAGCCCGTGCCGCCGGCCCGTCCGGCTCGATCTGCATCAACAGCGCACCCATCTTGTTGTCGACCCCGGCCACGACCGCATGGCGGCGCGGCACCGGCGCGGTCTGCCCGGAGACGCCGACATAGGCGCGGCGGACATAGCCGTGGCGGATGATCTCCGACAGCACGAACTGCGCGGTGTTGCTGGCGACCGCAAAGCAGATGCCCTGCGCGCCCTGGATGATGGCGGTGTTGATGCCGATCACCTCGGCGGCCGACGACACCAGCGCGCCGCCGGAATTGCCGGGGTTGAGCGCAGCGTCAGTCTGGATCACGTCCTCGATGGTGCGCCCGGAGACCGAACGGATCGAGCGGCCCAGCGCCGAGACGACGCCGGCCGTGACCGTCGATTCGAAGCCGAGCGGATTGCCGATCGCGACCACCAGCTGACCGCGGCGCAGCCGCTTGGAATCGCCGAGCCTGGCATAGCGCAGCTCGCGCGCATGATTGGCACGCAGCAGCGCCAGGTCCGTATCGGGATCGACGCCGAGCACCTGCGCGTCGGTGACGACGCCCTCGACGTCGCGCAGCCGGATGGTCTTCGAGGTTCCGACCACATGGCTGTTGGTCAGCACGAGGCCGTCAGGCGAGATCACGATGCCGGAGCCGAGCCCGCCGCGCTCGGCGCGGGAGCCGGCGGTTGACCCCGGTTTGGGACCGGTCTCGACGCGCACGACCGCGGGACCGACGCGATCGGTGATGTCGATGACGGCATTGGAATAGGCATCGAGCAGCGCCTGATCATCAGCGGGCGTTGCTCGAGACGTTTGCGCCGGCGACAGGTCGTCGCCGGCGATTTCAGAGGCAAAATCCAACATGGCGAAATTTCCTTCGCCACGTCAAATGGGTAACGGATATCATGTGCGCAAGACGGCGCCTTGGGCGGCTAATCCGCCGCCCCGGTCACCTTTCCGCGAATGGCCTTCACGGCGTCCGCGGTCACCGGGGCCGCTGCGTTGCCCCAGCTGTTGCGGACATAGGTCACGACCGCCGCGATCTGCTCATCGTTGAGCCGGAAGCCGAACGACGGCATCGTCGGCGCGGTCGGATGGGTTGCCGTCGCAGCCCCCTGTCCGCCGGTGATGACGATGTGGATCAGCGATGCCGGGTCGTCCTGCGTGGCGATGGTCGCGCCGGCGAGCTTGGGGAAGACGCGCGGGATGCCCTCGCCGCTGCGGACGTGGCAGGCGGCGCAGGTGTCGACGAAGATGGCTTCGCCGACCTTCATGCGGCTGTCGCCCGCGGCCAGAGCGCCGGGAGCCGGCGAGCCGGCAGCACCGCGCGTCTTCAGATAGACCGCCATCGCCTTGAGGTCGGCGTCCGCCATCCTGGACGTCGAGTTCTCCACCACGTCCTTCATCGGACCGGAGGCGAGCACGCCGCGCGCCTGCCCGACCTTCAGATATTGCACGACCTCATCGACCGTCCATTTGCCGAGGCCGGCCTGGGCGTCATTGGTGATGTTCGGCGCAGTCCAATTGTCGACCACGCCGCCCTCGAGATGGCGGTCGGACTTGTTGGCGCCGAGAGTGTTCATCGGCGTGTGGCAGACGCCGCAATGACCGAGACCTTCGACCAGATAGCCGCCGCGATTGTACTCCTCCGACTTGGCGGGATCGGGTTTGAACTCGCCGGGCGTGAAGAACAGCGCGTTCCAGGCCAGCATCGAGGTTCGGATGTTGAACGGGAACGGCAACGTATTGCGGTTGACCATGTTCGACACCGGCTCGAGCGAGCGCAGATAGGCGAAGATCGCGGCGGCATCCGCGCGCGTCACCTTGGTGTAGGAGGGATAGGGAAACGCGGGATAGAGCCGCGTGCCGTTCGGGCGCCTGCCCTCATGCATGGCGCGGGCGAAATCGTCCGCCGTCCAGCTGCCGATGCCGGTCGCAGTATCCGGCGTGAGGTTCGGCGTCATGATGGCGCCGAACGGCGTCTGCAGCGCGAGCCCGCCGGCGAACGGCGTACCGTTCGGCGCGGTGTGACAGGCGACGCAGTCGCCCGCGGTGGCCAGCGCGCGGCCGCGCACGATCTCGAGGTAGTTGTCGGAATCGGCCAGCGCAGGTCCGCCGACGGCGAGCAGCCCGAGCGCCAGCAGGGAGCGCAGCCCGCGCGCCTGCCCGGTCCTGGTGGTCTTCACGATCGCGCTCATTGCTGCACCAGTGCTCCAGGTGTTTTCAGGTATTTCTTCTGGATCGCGTCGAGCGCCCAGTAGGTCAGCGCGCCGACCGTGCCGGTCGGGTTGTAGCCGGCGTTCTGCGGGAAGGTCGACGCCCCCATCACGAACACGTTCGGCACGTCCCACGACTGCAGATAGCGGTTGAGCACGCTGGTCTTGGGATCGGTGCCGGCCACCGTGCCGCCGGTGTTGTGCGTGCTCTGGTAGGGCACGACGTTCCATGGCGTGTTGAGACGGTTGATCTGGGTCGTCTTCGCGCCCATGGCCTTCGCGATTGCCTCGCACCGCTCGGCCATCCAGTTGGCCATCTTGATCTCGTTGGGCTGGAAGTCGAACGTCATCCGCATCAACGGACGACCGAAATCATCCTTGTAGGTCGGATCGAGATCGAGATAGTTGGCGCGGTAGCTCATCACGCTGCCCTGCGCGCCGATGTTGGTGACGCGCTGATAGGTCTCGCGCACCGCCTTCTTCCAGGCCGAGCCCCAGGTCGGCGTGCCCCGCGGCGTCGGGCGGTACTGGATGGGGCGGCCGTTGGTATAGGCGTTGGTGATCGATGCGCCGCCGACGAAGCCGTGCGGCCCGTGATCGAAATTGTCGCTGTTGTAGTCGTCGAGCGCAGCGCCGAGCGAGCCGGCCGCGGCGAACGGATTGAAGTTGACGTTGTCGAAGAACGCGGTTGCGCCAGAACCGGTCTGGTAGGCGTAGTTGCGTCCGACGACCCCCTCGCCGGTGCTGGCATCGTAGCGCTTGCCGATCCCCGACAGCAGCATCAGCCGGACGTTGAACAGGCCATAGGCGCACAGCAGGACCAGGTCGGCCGGCTGCTCCCATTCCTCGCCATTGGCGTCGACATAGACGACGCCGGTCGCCATCTTGCCGTCGCGCGACAGCTGGACCTTGGTGACCTCGCATTCGGTCCGGGCCTCGAAATTGGGCTCGCGCACCAGCGCCGGCAGCACGCAGGTCTGCGGCGACGATTTCGAATAGTTGGAGCAGCCGAAACGCTCGCAGAAGCCGCAATAGGTGCACGGCGCCATGCTGCAGCCATAGGGGTTGGTGTAGGCGGCCGACAGGTTGGCCGACGGCCGCGGGAACGGATGCAGCCCCATCTCCTTCGCCGCTTTCGTGAACAGCTCCTGCGAATAGCCCTGCTTCATCGGCGGCGTCGGATAGTCGCGCTCGCGCGCCCCCTCGAACGGATTGCCGCCCGGCTGGACCTGTCCCTTGATGTTGCCGGCCTTGCCCGAGATCCCCGCGACATATTCGAACTTGTCGTAGAACGGCTCGAGCTCGTCATAGCTCATCGGCCAGTCCTGGATCTGATGGCCCTCCGGCATGATGCCTTCGCCGTAGCGCTCGACCATGTGGCTGCGCAAACGGAAATCGTCGGGAAGGAAACGCCAGGTCTGGCCGTTCCAGTGCGAGCCCGCACCGCCGACGCCGTTGCCCGGCAGGAAGCTGCCCCAGCGCCGGATCGGCAACGCGAGCTGCGACGAATTATTGCGCATCGTCAACGTTTCCTGCCGCGGACGCAGGAAGATGTCGTGACGTACGGCGTAACGCAGCTCGTCGGGCGCCGT
>JBARNF010001314.1:0-4386 GCA_049802835.1 Bradyrhizobium sp. | reverse complement strand
AGGCTGCTCCGTGTTAGTTCAGCGTGTTAGTTCAGCGCAGATCTACGTTGCTGCGTAGGGTGGGCAAAGCGGCACTGTCAGGCGACGTGTGCCCACCGTCCGTCCGCGGATACATCAGCAAGATGGTGGGCACGGCGCCATTGCGAGCCCGCGTAGGGAGAGAGCATGGCTGCGCCTTTGCCCACCCTACGCATCTCAACCGATCTCCAGCCGCATCCCATCGTAACCCGGGATCACGCCATCCGGCAAGCTCTCGCGCAGCACCTCGTAGTCGAGATCGGCGGTCATGTTGGTGATGACGGCGCGCTTCGGCTTGAAGCGCTCGATCCAGGACAGTGCGTCGTTCACTGAGAAGTGGCTGGTATGTGGGGTGTAGCGCAGGCCATCGACGATCCAGAGATCGAGATCTTCCAGCGCACCCCAGCTCTCCTCCGGAATGTCGTTGAGATCGGGCGTATAGGCGGCGTTGCCGATGCGATAGCCGAGCGCGGGGATGTTGCCGTGCTGGACCAGGAAGGCCGTCAGCTTCAGCTCACCGCCCTTGCCTTCCACCGCCTGGGCCTCGCCGGCCTCGATCGCATGCTGGGTCAGGATCGGCGGATAGTCGCTGCCCGCAGGCGAGATGAAGCAATAGGAGAAGCGGTGCATGATGTCCTTGGCGGTCGACTGGTTCAGGTAGACCGGAATGCGCCGCCGTTGATGCATGACCACCGAGCGCAGATCGTCGATGCCGTGGGTCTGGTCGGCATGCTCGTGGGTCAGGAACACCGCGTCGATGTGGTCGACCTCGGTGTCGATCAGCTGCTCGCGCAGATCGGGCGAGGTATCGATGACGACGCGCGTCACGCCGTGCGCCCCGCTGCGCTCGGCAAGCAGCGAGCAGCGCCGCCTGCGGTTCTTCGGGTTGTTGGGATCGCAGGCGCCCCACCCCAGCGCCGGGCGCGGCACGCCGGCCGATGAGCCACAGCCGAGGATGGTGAGCGTCAGCGTCATGCAGCCCCTCGCGGTCGCGGTACCTTGGAGAACAGCTTGAAGAAGGTCTCGGTGGTCTGGCGCGAGAACTCTTCGAACGAGACGCCGCGCGTGTCGGCGAGCACCTTCGCGGTCTCGACGACGTAAGCCGGCTCGTTGCGCTTGCCGCGGAATTTGCCGGGCGCCAGATACGGCGCATCGGTCTCGACCATGATGCGATCGGCCGGCACCTCGGCGGCGAGCGCACGCAGGGCGTCCGACTTCTTGAAGGTCACGATGCCCGTGAACGAGATGTGCAGTCCGAGATCGATCGCCTTCATCGCCAGCTCGCGTCCGCCGGTGTAGCAATGCAGCACGGCCTGAAAAGCTCCCCGCGCCATCTCCTCCTCGAGGATGCGGCCGCATTGCCCGTCCGCCTCGCGGGTGTGGATCACCAGCGGCAGACCCGTGGCGCGCGCCGCCGCGATGTGGGCGCGGAACCCGCGCTCCTGGGCGTCCTTCGAGCCATGGTCGTAGAAATTGTCGAGCCCGGCTTCGCCGAGCGCGACCACCTTGGGATGGCGTGTCAGCTCAATGAGCTGATCGGCCGAGATTCCGTCCTCCTCGTCCGCATTGTGCGGATGGGTGCCGACCGAGCAGTAGACGTTGTCGAAACGCTCGGCGATCGCGAGCAGCTCCGGCAGCCTGCGCACCCGCGTCGAGATCGTCACCATCAGGCCGACGCCGGCCGCAGCGGCGCGCGCGACGATGCCGTCCAGATCCCCAGCGAAATCCGGGAAGTCGAGATGGCAATGGCTGTCGACCAGCATCACGCGGCCGTCGGCTCGATGTAGCGCGGAAACACCGCCTGCGGCGCCGGCAGCTGCGTGCCGGCCGCAATCCGCACCTCACCTCCGAGCCGCGCGAAGGATCGCTCGTCCTCGGGGATACCGAGGCTGTCGAGCAGCTTCGCGGACGCCGTCGGCATCACCGGCTGGGTCAGGATCGCGACCTGCCGGATCACCTCGGCGGTGACGTAGAGCACCGTGCGCTGGCGCGGCGGGTCGGTCTTGGCCAGCGCCCACGGCGCCTCGCCCGCGAAGTAGCGGTTGGCCTCGGCCACGACCGACCACACGGCGTTGAGCCATTGGTGGATCTGCTGGGTCGCCATCGCCTTGCGTGCGGCGCCGATCATCGCATCGGCCTCCGCCAGCATCGCCCTGTCGTTGGCCGAGAACTCGCCGGGCTCCGGCAGCACCCCGCCGAGCTGCTTTGTGATCATCGACAGCGATCGCTGCGCGAGATTGCCGAGGTCGTTGGCGAGATCGGCGTTGATGCGGGCCACGATGGCCTCGTGATTGTAGTTGCCGTCCTGGCCGAACGGCACCTCGCGCAGGAAGAAATAGCGCACCTGGTCGACGCCATACTGGTCGGCGAGATTGAACGGGTCGACGACGTTGCCGACCGATTTCGACATCTTCTCGCCCCTGTTGAACAGGAAGCCATGGGCGTAGACGCGCTTCGGCACGGGCACGCCCGCCGACAGCAGGAAGGCCGGCCAGAACACCGCGTGGAAGCGGATAATGTCCTTGCCGATGACGTGGACGTCGGCCGGCCAGTATCTCCAGTTCGCATCGCTCTCATCCGGGAAGCCCACGCCGGTGATGTAGTTGGTCAGCGCGTCGACCCAGACATACATCACGTGCTCGTCGTCATGCGGCACGCGGACGCCCCAGTCGAAGGTGGTGCGCGAGATCGACAGGTCCTTCAGGCCACCTTTGACGAAGCTCATGATCTCGTTGCGCCGTGCATCCGGGCCGATGAAATCCGGCTGGCTCTCATAGAGCGCCAGCAGCTTGTCCTGATACGCCGACAGGCGGAAGAAGTAGCTCTTCTCCTCGACCCATTCGACCGGCGTGCCCTGCGGTCCCCTGCGGACATTGTCCTCGCCGACGACAGTCTCGTCCTCGGCGTAATAGGCCTCGTCGCGCACCGAGTACCAGCCGGCATAGCTGTCGGCGTAGATGTCGCCGTTCTGGTGCATCCGATTCCAGATCGCCTGCACCGACCGGTGATGCGCGGGTTCGGTGGTGCGGATGAAGCGGTCGAACGAGACGTTCAGCCGCTCGTCCATGTCACGGAACCGGCCGGCATTGCGGGTGGCGAGGTCTGATGGCGTCAGACCCTCGTTCTGCGCGGTCTGCACCATCTTCAGGCCGTGCTCGTCGGTGCCGGTCAGGAAGAACACGTCCTTGCCGTCGAGCCGCGCGAAGCGCGCGATCGCATCGGTCGCGATCGCCTCATAGGCGTGGCCGATATGCGGATTGCCGTTGGGATAGGCGATCGCGGTGGTGACGTAAAAGGTGTTCTTGTCGACCGGCGCGGCCGCGACGGGAGCTGCGATCTCTTCGATCTCGGCGACGACGGCGGCCTCGACCTTCGGCTTGCGCGGTGCCTTCGGCTTCGCGGCGCGTGGCGGCTTCGGCGTTTCAGCGATGGCCGGCGCGGCCTTCTTCGGCGCGGCCGGCTGTTTCGTGGCGGCGGGCTTCTTCGCTGCCGCGGGCTTGTTCGCTACTGCAGCGGGCTTGGCGGCCGTCTTCTTGGCCGGCGGTGTTGCAGGCTTTGCAGCGGCCTTCTTGGCAGGCGCCTTCACAGCTTTCTTGACGGTTTTCTTGGCGCCGCTCTTCGCGGCTTTCTTAGCGGCGTTCGCCGTGGGGGCTTTGCTCTTGGCTTTCGCGGGCGCCGTCTTGGATTTGGCGGCCTTTACCTTTTCCTTGGCCTTTTCCTTGGCCTTGGCGTCCTTGTCCTTCGCTGCCTTCGCCTTGGGCGCGCTGGCCTTGCCCTTCGCGGGCGCCTTGGCGGCAGCCTTCTTCGCGGCGCTCTTGCCCGCGGGCTTGCCCTTCTTCACGGTTGTCTTGCTGGCCTTGGCCACGGCAGATTCCTCTTTGACGACGTCGGTCGACGGATGATTCCTGACGATCCCGGGATGATGGTCGGCGCGGTCAGCGCGTGGCTTCGGCGAGCATCCCGAACACCGAGAAAACCAGCGGTTTTCGTTCCAGATTATAGGATTCGGTGTCGCGCGCGGCGCGGACGATCTTTTCCCATACCTCCGCCAGCCGTGCAAGGCGCGGCAGTTCCGCATTGGCGTCGCCAGCCCGGAGCCGCTCCGCCACCCAGCGCTCGATGCTGTCGAGGAAGCTCGCCAGCGCCACGCGGTCGCTGGTGCCGAGCGCATCGCCCAGCGCATGCAGTTCGCGCGGATCGACTTTTGGCAAGGTCGCCAGCAGAGCCGCCGTCCGCTGCTGCAGTTTGAGCGCATCGCCGCCGAGCAGCGTCAGTGCGCGCGAGACAGAACCCTCGGATGCCTCAGCGGCCTCGGTGAGCGCCGGATCGTCGGCGTCCCTGCCCGTGGCCAACCCCGCGGCGCGGATC
>JBARNF010001313.1:0-2071 GCA_049802835.1 Bradyrhizobium sp. | reverse complement strand
TTCGTGCCCTGGGACAAGATCGCCGAGCGCTGGCTCAACGCGCAGGGCGACCCGGCGAAGCTCAAGGCCTTCTACAATCTCACGCTCGGCGAGGCCTTCGAGATCAAGGGCGATGCGCCTGACCATGTTCGGCTGATGGAGCGGCGGGAGGACTATCCGCGCGGGCGCATCCCCCCGCGCGGCCTGATGCTGACGGCCGCCGCCGATGTTCAGATGAACGGCATCTATGTCGAGGTCGTCGCCTGGGCGCCGAACCGCGAGTCATGGGTGGTCCACGTCGATGTGCTGGAAGGCGACACCACCAACGCCAATGCCGGCGCCTTCCTGAAGCTCGCCGAGCTCTATGACCGCGAGTGGCCCGACGCCTTCGGCGGCAAGCGGCGGGTTGACGGCTTCGCCGTCGACTCCGGCTTCCGCTCGCATGTCGTCTATCTCTGGTGCACGACCCGCCATAATGCTTACGCCGTCGACGGCCGCGACGGCTGGCACCTGCCGGCGATCGGCACGCCGAGCGTGAAGGATATCGATCTCAACGGCCGCAAGCTCGGCTTCGTCAAGCTGTGGCCGGTCGGCACCTGGTCGCTGAAAGGGCATTGGTATGAGGATCTGCGACGCGAGGGCAAATCGGCCGGGCGCGAGGTCGATCCGCCCGGGTACTGCCATTTCGGTAAGTTCCTGGACGAGGTGTATTTCAAGCAGGTGACGGCGGAATATCTGGCGGAAATCCGCTCGCGCGGGCGGATGACGCGAGGCTGGCGCCCACGTGGCACGCAGGACAACCACTTCCTCGACTGCCGCGTCTACAACATGGCGATCGCCGATCACCTCGGCCTGTCGTCGATGACGGAGGAGGAATGGAAGATACTGGCCCGCGAGCGCGCGCCGGCGATCAATCAAGGTGACCTGTTCGCGCCACGCCCGCTCGCGGTTCAGATGGGGGCCAGTCCCGCGTCCGCACGAGCAGCACCGCATGAGGCTGCGTCCCTCGCGAGCGAGGTGCCAGCGTCTCGGCCGGCGCCGGTCGAGCCAACGGAGCCGCCCGCAGATGCCGCCTCCGGTCCACTGGCGGATCAATCGCAGGACGCGCCGCGAGGCTCAGGTTGGATCGGCCGCGACACCAGCCGGTGGTTGCGTCGATAGGCGTAGACGCGTCGGGCGGTTCTCCGGATTATTTTCGCAGTTGTCCCGGACTATTCCCACATGAACAACCGCCGGGACCGGAGTCAATTTTGCATACCCCCGAAGGGGCAAGGCCGCCAATCTCGTAACATTTGTCAAAGCAGCAGTACTGTTTCGGTGCAGGCGGCGGTGGCGGAGGGGTAAACAAGGAACCACAATGAGTATGTCTCGCGCTCCGCCCGGCTTGATTTATTGTTTCATTGGGGCAGTCGTCACCATCACTTTTCCAACTATCCTCATGCCCATAATGCTTTTGACATTTATGTGTAGCATCCTTGATTGCAGGTGGATCGTCCCGCTCCAGGGCAGCCAGAAGGTTTATCCGATCAGTATCATTCGTGGGGTCAAGCTGTTTATACGCGCAGTAGTCGATGTGATTGCATGCCTTGAGTTCGTCGCATGCTTGGGCATTCAATGACCCTACGAGTAACGCAAATAGCGCGACGATTAGTTTCTCGCCCAAGAGACGGAGATGCATGGCAACTCCCCCGAGTTTTGAAAAGGAGAAAAATTATGAACTCAACCAATGGTGGCATAATTTTTGGTGATTGAAAACAGCAGAAATAACCTGAGCGTGCCCCAGGCAACTGGGTGGCTTCCTAACCCGATACCTCTTTTATCAATTCAACTGTCGCGGATTCCGTTGTGGGTCAGGGGCCGCCGTGGCCGGCAGGCTGATGCCACAGCCGGTCTACCCCCAGCTCCGGAAATTCCGGTATGTTCGTGTACTTGCGCTTCGTGTCAGTAGCTGAATATCCGCCTCCTTCGCTTGGCCGCCGCGGCTCCGCCGATTTGTTCGGACGACAAAACATAGCGCGGGCATCACGCCGCATCTGATCTTCTTCCCTTCCTCTTCATAGCCGCCCTCCCGGGCGGCTTTTTCTGTTGGTGC
>JBARNF010001312.1:0-1896 GCA_049802835.1 Bradyrhizobium sp. | reverse complement strand
TCCCTGGGCCGTGCGCGCGCTGGTCATCGTGCTGCTGGTCGCGACCTATGTCGCGGCCGGCGACGAGCGGCCGCTGCGCGTGGCCTCGGCGTTCGACTGGAACGGCGTGCTGGCGCCGGTGACGATCCGCGTCGATGCCTGGGTCAAGCCGCCGCTCTACACTGCCAAGCCGCCGATCATCCTCTCCGCCGCCAACAAGGAAGGCGCCGTGCCGGCGAGCGGCCCGATCGTGGTGCCCCAGGGCTCTACGCTGATCGTGCGCTCCAGCGGCGGCACTCTCGACGTGATCACGTCAGGCGGCGTCACCGAGGCCGCGCCCGGCGAGGTCGCCGCCGGCGAGGCGGCGCCGAAAGGCACCACCGAGAAGCATTTCACGATCCAGACCGACGCCACCGTTCACGTGCGGGCGCCCTCCGGCCAGCCGCAATGGGTGTTCGCCGCGACGCCGGACCGGCCGCCGACCATCAGCCTCGCCAAGGACCCCGAGCGGCAGGCGCGCGGCTCGCTGAAACTGTCCTACAAGCTCGAGGATGATTACGGCGTCACCGAAGCCCACGCCCAGGTCGTCGCGCGCCCTGTCGAAAGTAAGGCTGCCGAGAGCAAAGCCGCGGACGCGCCCGCCGCCCGGCCGCTGTTTCAGCCGCCGGAGTTCGCGCTGGTGCTGCCGAATGCGCGCACCCGCAACGGCGTCGGCCAGACCGTCAAGGATCTGAGCGAAGACCCCTATGCCGGCGCCGACGTCGCGATCACGCTGACGGCCAAGGACGAAGCCGGCAACGAGGGCCGGAGCGATCCGTTCGAGACCAAGCTGCCGGAGCGCCTGTTCACCAAGCCCTTGGCGCGGGCGCTGATCGAGCAGCGGCGGCTGCTGGCGCTCGACGGCAACCGCAATGCCGACGTGTTCACCGCGCTCGATGCGCTGGCGATCGCGCCGGAGCTGTTCACGCCGGAGCCCGGCCAGTATCTCGGCCTGCACGCGGTCACCCGTCAGCTCGAGATGGCGCGCACCGACGACGCGTTGCGCGAGGTGGTCGCGAGCCTTTGGGCGCTCGCGGTCACCATCGAGGACGGCAATATCAGCGACGTCGACAAGGCGCTGCGCGCGGCCCAGGACGCACTCAAGCAGGCGCTGGAGCGCGGCGCCACCGACGAGGAGATCAAGAAGCTCGCCGAGGACCTGCGCCGGGCGATGGACAACTACATGCGCCAGCTCGCCGAGCAGCTGCGCAACAACCCGCAAGCTGCGCAGCGGCCGCTCGACCAGAATACCAAGATCCTGCGCCAGCAGGACCTGCAGAACATGATCGACCGCATGGAGCGGCTGTCGCGCCAGGGCGACAAGGAAGGCGCGCGCGAGCTGCTCGATCAGCTGCAGCAGATGCTGGAGAACCTGCAGATGGCGCAGCCCAACCAGGGCGGCGACAACGACATGGAGCAGGCGCTCAACGAGCTCGGCGACATGATCCGCAAGCAGCAGCAGCTCCGCGACAAGACCTTCAAGCAGGGCCAGGACTCCCGCCGCAACCGCAACAAGCAGCAGCAGGGCCAGCAGGGCGACCAGGACCAGAGCATGGGCGACCTGCAGCAGGATCAGCAGGCGCTGCGCGACCGCCTGAAGCAGCTGCAGGACCAGCTCGCCAAGCGCGGCATGGGCCAGAAGGGCGAAAAAGGCCAGAAGGGTCAGAAAGGCCAGAAGGGGCAGCAGGGTCAGCAAGGTCAGCAAGGCGATCAGGGTGACCAAGGCGACCAGGGTGACGCCGGCGATGGTCTCGATGAAGCCGATGGCGCCATGGGTGATGCCGGCAGCCAGCTCGGCGACAGCAATGCTGACGGCGCGGTGGAATCGCAGGGCAAGGCGCTGGATGCGCTGCGCAAGGGCGCGCAGAGCCTGGCCGA
>JBARNF010001311.1:0-10067 GCA_049802835.1 Bradyrhizobium sp. | reverse complement strand
TCGTGCTGCCGGCGCTGGCGCTGCTCATCTTCTTCGTCTTCCCGCTCGCGATGATGCTGTGGCGCAGCCTGATCGCCGATGACGGCGCGATCGGCTTTGCCAACTACGTCGCTCTGGTGCGCACGCCCGGCATCGTCAAGGCCACCGTCAACAGTCTCACGCTCGGGATTGCCACGACCGCCGTGTGCCTCGTGCTCGGCTTCGTGCTCGCCTATACGATGACCCGGACCCGCGTGCCCGGACCGCGCGTCACCGCCGCGGTGCTGGCGCTGCCGATGCTGGCGCCGTCGCTGGTGCTCGGCCTCGGGCTGATCTTCCTGCTCGGCCGCAACGGCCTGATCAGCGGCATGCTCGGCAAGCGCATCGACATCTACGGCTTTCCGGGCCTCCTGATCGCCGACGTGCTCTACGCGCTGCCGCAGGCGGTGCTGATCCTCAAAGCCGCGCTCGCCCATGCCGATGCGCGCTACTACGACGCCGCCGAGGTGATGGGCGCCTCGCGCTGGCGCCAGTTCTTCGACATCACCCTGCCGAACGTGAAGTTCGGCCTGCTCAGCGCCGGCTTCGTCGTGTTCACGGTCACCATCACCGATTTCGGCAATGCCGCCGTGATCGGCGGCGACTATGGTGTCCTGGCGACCGAGATCTACAACCAGGTCACCGGGCAGATGAAGTTCGGCATCGGCGCCGTCGTCGGCCTCCTGCTGCTCGCCCCGACCGGCATTGCCGTCTACATCGAGCGGGTCGCCGCACAGCGCCAGTTCGGCGCCGGCGCCGAGGGCGCCGTGCCGCCCGAACTGCGCTTCGTCCCGGCGCGCGACGTGCCGCTGTCCATCGTCACCGGCCTCGTGACGCTCTCTGTCCTCGCCGTCATCGGCGTCGTCGTGTATGCGAGCTTCATGCGGCTGTGGCCGTACCGGCTGACCTTCACGCTCAAGCATTACGACATCACCTTGAGCGGCGGCTACGCGCCGCTGTGGACCTCGCTGCTGGTCTCCGTGATGGCCGCCGGTCTCGGCACCTTGCTGCTGTTCGCGCTGGTCTACGGCATTCGGCGGCTGCCGTCGCTGCCGGCCAAGCTCGTCTATCTGGTCGCGGTCATGCCGGTCGGCGTGCCCGGTCTCGTGCTCGGCCTGTCCTACATCTTCGCCTTCAACATCGCGGGATCGCCGCTGTCGGTGCTCTACGGCTCGACGCTTCTCCTCGCGCTGTGCAACTTCTATCACTACCATACCCAGGGCTTCCTCACGATGGTGACCGGCATGCGCGCGGTGCCGCCGGCGCTCGAGGAGGCGGCGACCTGCCTCGGCAGCGGCGCGGGGCAGGTGCTCGCCAACGTCATCATTCCAGTGATGACGCCGACCTTGGTCTCGGTGTTCTTCTTCCTGTTCATGCGCTCGATGGTGACGTTGTCGGCGGTGATCTTCCTGGTGACGCCCTCGCTCGGCATCGCCGCCGTGTCGGTGATGCGGCTCGACGAGGCCGGCTTCGTGTCGCAGGCCGCGGCGTTCTCGACCTGCATCATGCTGGTGGTGGGCCTCGCCGCTCTGGTGATGCAGCTGGCGCTGAAATGGCTCGCGACGCAGAGCGGACGCCGATGATGCTGCAGGAGGACCGCCACCAGCGCATCCGCGCGCTGCTCGCCACCGTGGGGCGCGCGACCACCGACCGCATTGCGACCGATCTCGGCGTCTCCCGCGAGACCGTGCGGCGCGACGTGCTGGCGCTGGAGGCGCGCGGCGAGCTGCGCCGGATTCATGGCGGAGTCGCCGCGATCGCGCCGGAGCCTGAGCCGCCGATCACGGTCCGGGCCCGCGTGCGGCTGGCGGAGAAGACGCGCATCGCGCGGGCGGCTGCGCGTCTCGTCAGCCCCGGCCAGACCTTGTTGATCGACGTCGGCTCCACGGTCTCCGTCCTCGCCCGCGAGCTCGCGACGCTGTCGGGCCTGACCATCGTCACCAACTCGTTCGAGGTCGCGACCATCATCGGCGCATCGCCCGGTGAGCGCAGCAATCGCGTCATCGTGCTCGGCGGCGAACTCGGCAGCACCATGCCGGCGACGTTCGGCTCGACCACGGTTGCCGAGATCCAGCGCTGGCAGGCCGATGTCGCGCTGCTGTCGCCGGTCGGCGTCGACCATCGCTATGGCGCCACCAGCTTCGACATCGAGGAGGCCAATGTCGCCCGTGCGATGACGGCGGCGGCGAAGCGCGTGCTGATCCTTGCCGACCACAGCAAGATCGGCCAGACCAGCCGCGTCGCCTATTGCGCGCCCGATCGGATCGATAGCCTGATCACCGATGCGCGCGCCGCTGACGATGTCGCGCTCGGCGCGCTGCGCAGCGTGGTCGGCGACGTCGTCGTTGCCTGAGCTCCGGTTGCGCTTCGCGAGGAGCGCGCTAAGGTCGCGCCTCAAGCAACCAGCATGACCTGAAGGAACCCGAGATGGCGCGCATCCGCTGTATCACCGAGATGGGCATGGGCGTCGACGTCCATGGCCGCGACGCCACCAAGGCCGCCAAGCGCGCGGTATCCGATGCGATCCGTCATTCCAGCCTCGGCTTCTTCCGCATGGTCGGCAAGACGCCGCAGGACATGTTTGTCGACGTCACGATCGGCGTTCCCAATCCGGAGGCCGTCGACACATCGGCCGTCGCCAAGGAGCTGCCTTATGGCACGGTGACCGTCACCGCCGTGAAGGGTGGGCTGGAGATCCCGGCCGAGGCCGGCAGCGACGCCATCATCATCGCCAATGCCGCGGTGCTCGTCAGCCTCGATGATGGCAAGTGAGCGCCATTGCGCATGCGTCATCATGCGCCTGTCGTTCTGATGTGAATGTCAAACAGCCGGACATGTCGTCGCGATCCCGCGGCGCGTTGCACGCCCGGGTGATGATCGTACGGTGTCCCTCTTTGAACAGAGGGCGCAGGGAAGGCCGGGTATCCGCTGATACCCGCGGCCCCCGTGCGTGAAGAAGTGCACGGGGCAGGAACCACAGGCTCAGCCGGACATTCCGGCCTTCCCTGCGCGATGGTTGGACGACTTATACGTGCTCTCCCCGGGGACCGGGCTTTGTTGCCCCCGTCGCCGGCCGATCATCATCTCGGCCGGCTTGACCTCAGCGTCGGGAGGCCAGGACCACACGATTTCGCCGGCGCATCGTGCCGTTCGTCCGCATGGCAAGACCACGCTGCGACAACGACGCACCCATCGCATCACCGCCTCCACGTTCGTGACGACCGCGAAGCGCCCCTCTTGGTGAGGCGGGACGGGGCCAATGTTTCATGAATTCTGAAAAAAAGAAAGCAAAATTTGCGGGCTTTTCGACTGACTCCAACGAACGCATTGAAGCGTCGCGGGGAACAAGCTTCTCGCGCGATCTCGTGAGAGGCCTTCGTGACATCGCGGAGCCGGCCGATTGCGCCATGTCTCGCGCTTGATTCGCCCGACGGGCAGGCTCCGTCGTCCGGAAGATGGCCGATGGACGAGGACGCGGGGTTGTGGCGCCTGCGGCCGTCCTTCGAGACGCCCGCCTGCGGCGGGCTCCTCAGGACGAGGTTTGAATGCGCAGCTTGTGCGATGTTGACCGTCATGGTGAGGAGCGCCGCTTGCGGCGCGTCTCGAACCATGAGGCCTGGACGACTGGATCATGCGCGGTCGCGATCGACGTGCAAGCTCACGGCGCGTGATGGCCGGACACCGCCGCTTCGAGCCGCGCTTTCATCGCGCGGAAGCGTTCGTCGACCTGCTCGGGGTGGTCGCGGTTGAGCGCGATCATGGCGCGCCGCGTTTCGTTGGCGCGGATGACCTCGCGGGCGTCGGAGACGAGTCCATCGACCAGCGCGTCGGCCACCATCTCCGGTGTTTCGCGCGCGAATCCGAGATCGGGACCGGCCTTGTTGGTCGACATCATCGGCGTGTCGGTGGCGCCGGGATAGACGGTCAGCACGCGCACGCCCTCGTCGAGCAGCTCGCGATGCAGCGCCTCGCCGAAGCGGGCCAAGCCTGCCTTCGCTGCCGCGTAGGTCGCATAGAACGGCGCGCCGACCAGGGCGATGCCCGAGGTGACGTTGACGATCGCGCCATCGCCGCTGGCGCGCAGCAGCGGCAGCGCTGCGCGGGTCCACAGGATCGGCGCCACGAGATCAATCTCGATCATGGCGCGGATGTCGGCGACTGCCGTCGTCTCCAGGCGGCCGGCGCGGACATTGCCGGCATTGTTGACGAGAATGTCGAGCCGGCCGAAACGGGCGCGCACGGTCTCCAGCGCGTCCATGCACGCCGTTTCGTCGGCGACGTTGCCGCCGATCGTCTCGACCCTGACGCCGTGGCTCGCGGCGAGATCGGCCGTCGCCTCGAGCTTGGAGGCCGTGCGTCCGAACAGCACGAGATGGGTGCCACGCGTGGCCAGCGCGAGGGCGGTAGCGCGGCCGATGCCGCTGCCGCCGCCGGTGATGAGGGCGATCTTGCCGTCGAGTTTCATCGCGGTGTGTCCTTCTGGTTTGGGCGCGCGGTGATCAGGCGGTTGCGGGCGTTGCGAGCGCGGCCAGTGCTGCGTCCGGCTCCAGCCGCGTCCGATAGTCCGGGCTCACGTGAGCGCGCAGGATGCGGCCGCCCTTGGCGACCACATAGGTCGCGGGCATCGGCAGCGACCAGCGGCCGTCGCCGTTATGCGTCGGGAGGTCATGACCGAACTTCTGATACAGCGCCTTGATCGGGGCCGACAGCTCGTAGCGGATGCCGAGCGCATCGGCTAGGCGGCCTTCGCTGTCCGACAGCACGTCGAAGGCGAGCGCGTTCTTCTCGGCCGTCGACAGCGTGTTGTCGGGCGCCTCCGGCGACACCGCGACGAGGCGCGCGCTACGCGCGGTGATCTCCGGCAGCAGCGCCTGATAGGCGCGCAGCTCGAGATTGCAGTAGGGGCACCAGCCGCCGCGATAGAACGTCACGATCAGCGCGCTATCCGCCATCAGCGCGGCGATGTCGGTGACGCCGCCTCTGTGGTTGGGCAGGGTGAGCTGAGGAAATTGTGCGCCGGCCTGCAGTGCGCGGTCGGCGAGGTCCTGGAGCGCGGCGTTGTCATCCTCGACCAGCCGGGCGATGTCGTCGCCGACGCGGGAGGTCCAGGCGGTCTTGAAGACGTCGAGTTCGGATTGCAGTGACATGATCATGGCTCCTGATGGGGTTGAGGTGATGTCGGTGAGTGCGATGCTGCTCAGCGCTGCGCAGACGTCATCTGCTGCACCAGCGCATTGGCGCTGGCGCCTTCGAGCGCGAGCCCGTAGCCGACCTCGCGGACGATCCGCTCCTTCAGCGGCTGGATGAAGTGGATGCGGCTGTTGCGGCGGGTGACCTCGGGCTGGCGCAGATAGATCGCGGCAAGCTCGCGGGCAAAGTCGACGGCCTTGCCGTCATCGGTGACGTGATTGACGACGCCCCAGCCGGCCGCCTCCTGCGCCGAGATGGGTTGTGGGTTGAGCAGGAAGGCCTGCGCGCGTCCGGCGCCGGCGCGGTACGACCAGGCCGTGAAGATGCCGTCGCCCGGTACGATGCCGCCGGCGAAGTGCGGCAGGTCGTGGAAGGTGGCGCTGCGTCCGGCGACGATGACGTCGGCGAGCAGCGCGTATTCGGTGTGGATGTGAGTGCGCCCCTCGATCGCGGCAATCACGGGCACGCGGATGTTGGCGATGTTCTCCAGGATCTGCGTGCCTTCGTCGTGCACGACAGACCACGCATTGGCATCGCCGACGTTGCCGAAGCTGGCGAAATCGATTTCGGCCATGTAGTCGCCGACCCCGGTGAGGATGACGATCTTGTTGTCGCGGTCGCGGCCGATCTCGTAGAAGGCGTCGGTGAATTCGGTGTGGTCGCGGGCGTCGAAGTGGATCGGGCCGCCGTCGCTGTGCATCTCGACCAGCAGGACGCCCTGCGCATCGCGGGTCAGCCGCAGATGGGCGAAGCGGGTGAAATAGGACGGGGTCATGGCTTTCTCCGTGGGCGCTGCGTTCGCGCGGGGGTGACGGCGAGAGCCATCGCTCATTCCAAGGCCTTGGATAATGCGGCTCGTTCCGATATCATTCATACGCATTTCGTATGAATTGGCGGGTCGGACAACATGGACCTTCTGGGACCGATGCGGACCTTCGTGCGGGTGGTTGAAGCCGGCAGCTTCACGGCCGTCGCGGCCGAGCTGAACACGACGCAGCCGACCATCAGTCGGCAGATCGGCGCGATCGAGGAGCATCTGCGCACGCGTCTGTTCACGCGCACGACCCGGGCGTTGACGCTGACCGACGACGGCCGCGTGTTCTACGAGCATGCGTTGCGCGCGCTCGAGGCGGTGTCTGAGGCGGAAGGCGCGGTCGGGCGGCGGCGGCAGAAGCCGTCCGGCCTGCTGCGGCTGGCGGCGCCGGTCGTGTTCGGCCGGCTGCATGTGGTGCCGCGGCTGCCGGCCTTCCTGAAGCGCTATCCGGATGTCGCGATCGATCTGATCATGAGCGACGGCTTTGCCGACCTGGTCGAGCAGGGCATCGACGTCGCCATCCGCGTCGGCGACATTACCGATCCTGGGCTGATCGCACGGCGCATCGGCACGGTGCAGCGCGTGACGGTGGCCTCGCCCGCCTATCTCAAGGCGCACCGCGCGCCGAAGCTGCCGGCCGACCTGATCCAGCATCAATGCATCGTCTACACCCGGCTCGCCACGGGAAACCGCTGGGTGTTCGCCGGCGCGGACGGTCCTGTCACGATCGAGGTCGGCGGCCGCTTCCGCGCCGACAATTCGGAGGCGGTGCGCGACGGCGTGCTCGGCGGGCTCGGCATCGCCGTGATCCCGACCTTCGCTTTCGCGCGCGAGATCGAGACCGGTGCGGTCAAGGTGCTGCTGAAGGACTTCGCGCCGCGTCCGCTGCCGATGCACGCGGTCTATGCCTCGCGCCGCTTCGTGCCGCTCAAGGTGCGCGCGATCATTGACCATCTCGCGCACGAATTCGCGCTCGATGCGCGGCTGTCGTCCTACACGGCATGATGCCGCGGCGCGTGCTGGAACAGCTCGCGCGCGCTACGCGTTCGAACCTGGACGAAGACCGGCCACCGCCGGAGATCACGCCAGGAGAGACACATGGAACGCACGATCATCGGCCATTTCGCCACGCGCCGCGAAGCGGAACTCGCGGTCGAGCACCTGGTGCAGGACCATGGCATCGCGCGCACGGATGTGTTCGTCCAGGCGCCGGGCGCGGCCAACAGCGCCGGCACGCGGGCCGCGGGCGCCGATGTCGAAAGCGGGCATCCCGGCGTCGACAAGCGCGGCGCCCCTGAGCTCGAAGGCGAGATCGAGGTCTCCGTCGATTGTCACGGCGAGCAGTCGGCTGACATGGAGGGGATCTTGAAGGAGGCAGGCGCGACATGGGTCAGTGCGCGATAGGTTGCCGGCGGCCCCGTGTCTCAGGACTTTTACACGGCGCGGTATCGGCCTCGTGATCTTTCGCGCCGCGTCCCGTCAAAGACCTACTCGGCGGTCAACTTCGGACAAGCCAACGACGGACAACACGGACTCGCAAACGATCTCACGGCCAAACAGGTGCGCCGTCCAGCCCTGCGGTTTCCGGCAGGCCGCAGATCAGGTTCGCATTCTGCACCGCCTGACCGGCCGCTCCCTTGCCGAGATTGTCGACCACGCCCATCGCGATCACCAAGCTGCGCTCCGGATCGGCCGCATAACTGACGAACGCGAGGTTCGAGCCAGTAGCCCATTTGGTCTGCGGCGGCTGGTCGGTCACGCGGACGAACGGCCGCCCGGCGTAGAAGCGCCGGGCGGCGTCCAGGCACTGGTCCGTGGTGGCGCTGCCGCGGCAGTAGATGGTGGCGAGTACCCCGCGGGTCATCGGCACCAAGTGTGGCGTGAACACCAGCCCGGCCGCGCTGCCGCCACTCAGCCGCTCGATCGTCTTGGCAATCTCGGGCATGTGGACGTGCTTGAGCAGACCGTAGGGCCGCAAGTTCTCGTTGTTCTCGGCGTAGCCGAACTTGCTGTCGGCACCGCCTCGGCCGGCACCGGAGATGCCGGTCTTGACGTCGATTACGATGTTGCCAGGCTCGATCAGCTTGTTGACCAGCAGCGGCGCCAGCGCGTTCAGCGTCGCCGCGGGGAAGCAGCCGGGGTTGGCAACGCGGCTCTGCCCCTCGATCTGGGCTGGCCAGACGTCGGCCAGGCCGTACGCCCAACCCTCGACGTAGCGGTGGTCGCCGCCGATGTCGACGATCTTCACGTCCTTCGGCACGCGCGCCAGTGCCTCGGCCGAGGCCCCCGTGGGCAGCGACGCGAACAGCACGTCGAGCTTCGGCAGGGTCGCAGGGTCCCATTTCTCGATCACCAGCTCGGCCAACTTTTCCGGCACACCGGGGAAGCGGTCCACCAACCGGCTGCCGGCGCTGCCCTCGCCTGCGGCGTAGATCAGCTCGAAAGACGGGTGGCTCGCGATCAGGCGCATCGCCTCGCCGCCGCCAAAACCGCTGATCCCGACAATGCCGACGCGAATGCTCATGGTGGTGTCCTATTGCTGGAGCGAGCGAACACGTTTAGCGAGCTCGCGCTGCCGGCGCGGCGGCTCAGGCCGCAAGCGGGCGTTCCATGAACAACAGCCAATTGCGCAGGTCGTCGGGCATGTCAAGCAACCCGGTCGCGATAGAGCCGAATGGACTTCATCGTGCTAGATGGACTCGGCTCTTTGCCCTTCGCCCAGTCTGGTGGCGCCGACGAGGGGGCAAATTTGCAGGCCGATTGACACGCGGGACAATCGAAGGTGTCGGCGCGGGCGAGAAGGAGGGGAACGCATGCAATGGTCTGAGCCGTGGAGGCCATCGCGGCGGCCGACGAACGCGCTGCCTTGCAGGCCGAGCTGCGGGCCGAACTCCGCGCGGAGCACCCGCTGTTCGGCTTGTCCGCGCTTGCGATCGCAAGGCGTGATGACCAGGATGACGTCGTGTTCGCGCTGGATGATGGCCGTGTCGCCGAAGTCCATCTGACTTGGCGTTGCAGCCAGGAGACAGATCCACGGTGGCCGCAAACGACCATCTACCCGTCCCTGATCCATTGGCGCGAGGATGTCATTTCAACTCACCCCGAAGATTATCCCGGCACAGAATCTTCTGATCGTGCCGCACGATGAAAAGGTTCGTCTGTGCAGCGGCTGAATGCTGCGCAAATTCGTACTGCCGCCGACGAGCTTCGTAAGACGAGTTTGTCCATCCCGGCCATTCCGGTCTATCCTGATCATCGCTCCGACGACGATGTCACCGCGTCGGATGTGTGCGACACAGAGCCGTTGTTCGCCTTGTTCGAGGACGTTGCGTGATGCTGATCGAAGATATCGAGACCCTGACGCAGGCGATCGTATCCGGCCACGCGCCGGAGCTTCTTCTGTTCTGGGGCCACACCGCCAAGTCGAACGAAGTCGGCAAGCACGTGCTGAGCCAATGGTGGCCGGCCGCGTTCTCGCTGGATGGCCGCACCTACGCGACCGCCGAGCATTATGTGATGGCGCAGAAGGCTGAGCTGTTCGACGACCAGGAGACGCGCGACGCCATTCTGGCTGCGCCCGGGCCTTCGCAGGCGAAGAAGCTCGGCCGCGCCGTGCGCGGCTTTGACGATGCCCGCTGGATCGCACACCGGTTCGACGTCGCGGTGCGCGGCAACGTCGCCAAGTTCGGCCAGAATCCACAGCTCGGGGAATGGCTGCTGGCCACCGGCGATGCGGTGCTCGTGGAGGCGAGCCCGGTCGATCGCATCTGGGGCATCGGTCTGGCCGCCGACGATCCGCGGGCAGGGGACCCGCAGGCCTGGCTCGGCCTCAACCTGCTGGGCTTCGCGCTGATGAAGACCCGCGCCGCGCTGCGCTGATGGCGACGTGGCGCTCGCTGGCAGCGCCTCACAGCCGCGGGTCGATCGGCTCGCTCTCCAGCGCCAGCACCGCGAACACGCATTCATGCACGCGGCGCAGCGGCTCGCGGGCGACGAAGCGCGTGAGCGCCTCGTGGCCGAGGGCGAATTCGCGCAAGGCGAGCTT
>JBARNF010001310.1:0-2086 GCA_049802835.1 Bradyrhizobium sp. | reverse complement strand
CGCGAGGCCGAGGCGCGGCTCAAGAACACGGAGGCGGAAGCGGCCCGGGCCGCCCGCTTCACCCTGGTGAGCGGCATGGCCTCGGCGCTCGCCCACGAGATCAGCCAGCCGATGACGGCGGCCCGCGCGCTCGCGCGCTCCGCCCAGCATCTGCTGCGCGGCTCCACCCCCGATCTCCCCCGCGCGGAGGGCAATCTGGCGACATTGATCGCGCAGATCGATCACGCCAGCGGCGTGGTGCGCCGCATGCGCGATTTCCTCCGCCGCGGCCGGCCGCATGTCAGCACGGTCGACCTCGCCGGCGTACTGGACGATGCGGTGGCGCTGGTGCGCGCCGACGCCGCGGTGCACCAGGTCCGCATCGAGCTGCAGGTTCCGGGCGATCTGCCCGCGATCCACGGAGACCCCGTGCAGCTACAGCAGGTGATCATCAATCTCGTGCGCAATGCCATCGAGGCGATCGCCGCAGCCGACCGCCGCGACGGCTGCATCCGCATCGCCGTCGCGCGGCTCGCCGCCGGCATCGAGATCGGCGTGCTCGACAACGGTCCCGGCATCGCCCCCGATCTCGCCCAGCGCCTGTTCGAGCCGCTCACCACCTCGAAGGACGAGGGGCTGGGGCTCGGGCTTCCCATCTGCGCATCGATCATCGAATCGCATGGCGGCCGCATCTGGGTCCATTCGCGCGCGCCGGGCGCGACCGAGTTCCGGCTGTCGCTGCCGGTGCAGGCGGATGCCGCATGACCATGGTTTCCACAGTGTTCGTGATCGACGACCAGGAAGCGGTGCGGCACGCGCTCGGCGAGATGCTCAACGTTTTCGGCTTCAGCGTCGAGACCTACGAGTCGGCCGACGGCTTTCTCGCCGCCATCGAACCCTCCCGCACGGGCTGCGTGGTCGCCGACGTGCGCATGCCCGGCATGGACGGCATCGAGCTCGTCCGCGAGATCGCCCGGCGCAACATGGCGCTGCCGGTGATCCTCATCTCCGGCCATGCCGACGTTCCCATGGCGGTGGCCGGAATCAAGGCGGGCGCCGAGGACTTCATCGAGAAGCCGGTCGACGATGTAGAGCTGGTCGCGGCGATCAACCGCGGCCTGGCGCGTACCGCCGACCGGCAGACAAGGCAGAAGTCGCACGGGACGCTCGCGGCCCGGTTCGCCCGGCTGACGCCGCGCCAGGTGGAGATCTTCGATCTCGTCGCCGGCGGCTTCACCAGCCACGCCATCGCCGCCAAGCTCGGCATCAGCGTGCGGACCGTGGAAAGCTACCGCGCCGAGATGATGGAGAAGATGCAGGCCGAGAGCGTCGCGGTGCTGGTGCGCCAAGCCATCGGCCTCGGCCGCATCACCCCGTAGAACTACCCCCCGAACGTTGCGGGTTCACCCGTCGGCGCCTGCTCGATAGCTTCACACGTCGCGGCGCCGGACGCGTTGAGCAAGAGACGCGCGCGAAGCCCGACATGTTCGCCGCGCAAGTTCCCGCGGCTTTCGCGTGCGCAGGGTTCTCGTCACCGCAAGGCGACGGGCCTCGATGCGTCCGCAAAGGAGCATCGAATGTACGGCGGGAAATCGTCTCGCCATTGGGCCTATGGGGACGCCATTTCGTCCCTCAGGTCCCATGTGACCATGGCCGTGCTGGCCGTCGCGGCAGCAGGCGCCATTCTGCTGATCACCTCGCACCTGCACGCGCCATTGGTATTGCCGATCCTCAGCATGGCATCGCTCGCCATCGCCGCCTTCGCCGCGCTGTTCGCCTGGTGCAGCGGGTGCGAACGCCAATCCGCCCGCGTCACCGGCTGGGACGTGTCCGGCGCCTTCGCGCTGATCGGATGCGCCGCGGCGATGCTCAGCGAGCCGGACAGCGTGCTGCTCGTGCTCGACCAGGCGATGGTCGGACATTGAACATGCGGACGACAAGGTCCTCCGACCACGCGTGCGACGATGTCGCCACGCGCCTTTGCGCGACCTATGGATATATGAGAACGGTATCATGAACCTGCATCAGAAATTGATGGACGTCGACATGCCCGACCTGGCGCAGCCCGCGCTTCCCGACGTTGCCGCGCGCGCGGAAACGCTTGCGC
>JBARNF010001309.1:0-2206 GCA_049802835.1 Bradyrhizobium sp. | reverse complement strand
TGCTTGAAGTGAGGGCACCGACAATCCAGACCTGCCGATCTGATGTTAAACCTCCGAAACCTCCGGCGATGCCCCGCTGGAGGTTTCTTCGTTTTGGCCTTGCCTCCCGGTCGCGGGTAACGCGGTGGGCTTGATCCGGCCGGCCCCCGGACGTTCGGAATAAACCTGCGGCGAGCCGATACGAAAGTCGGAGGCGGGGCACGAGTCCGGTTGAAACCGGCTCTGCCGAATCAAAATATCCAGACACTTCGCTTGACGAAAATTCCCGGACGGTCACTCTGACACACAGATGACGGATGCCAAAAGCCGTCGCGGGTGAGGAAGCGGTAGATGATGAGGCCGGAAGGTTTGAGAGCGTTGGGCCCGTGGTCCGAACGGGAGGACCTGTGCGACGCGTTTACGCGTTTGCTGGAGACCTCGCCCGAAGGAGGCGTGGAGTTCGCCGAGTGTCTGGCGGTTGCGCAGCGCATCGACGGTGAGGACGCGGACTCCTGGTATCGGGAATGGATGCGCTGCGCCGAGGCGATGCGGGCCGGCGCTGCCGCAATGGCAGATGCGGGCGCCCTGGAAGCCGGGCGTGGCAAATGGGTTCGCGCGGTCGACTATTTTGATGTCGCGGCATCGCCCTTTGGCAATTGCACCGTGCGGCAGCAGGCTGTCGCGGCCGGCATCCGCGATTGTGCCCTCGACTACCTCAACCACGGCGTCCCGTCAGGAGAGGTGGTCACAATCCCCTGGCGAACCGACTATCCGCTCGAGGCCTACTTCCTGCCGGCGCCCGATCGGTGCGAGCCGGCACCGACGGTGATCTGCATTTGCGAGCCGGGCCGGCGGAAAGAGAAGTCCCTGCTCATGCTCGCCGGCCACGCTGCACAGCGCAGCCTGTCCTTGCTCGTCGTCGATCTGCTGGGTCCGGGTCTGGCCAATCGATTCGACGAGATCGTCGGCCATCGTGATCTCGAATCGGCGATCGCCAGTGTGATGGACTATGTTTCGGCCCGCGACGATGTGGACGACGGGAGGATTGCGGTTCTCGCCGACGATTGGAGTTCGTCCTTCGTGGCGCGCGGCATCGTTCTCGACCCGCGTTACGCCGCGGCTGTCTGCGACGCCGGGCTGTGGGACATTCATGAGCGCGTCTGTCTGTCGCATCGATTGACGCCGAATGAGCGTGCGTGCCGGCCGGGCGCGAGTGATTGCCGGGTCGCGCGTCAGATCATGTGTCCGCTTCTGGTGGCGCTGCCAGAGCGGGGATGGTTGCGCGCCGATATCGCAACACGCCTGGTTACCCAGATGAAGCGCGAGCATCCCGACGTCACCCTCAAGATTTTCGCGGGTTGTCAGAGGGCGCCGGACGAAGCGCAGGCCAACGCCTTCATATTCGATTGGATCGCTTCGCGTCTCGCGTGCGCGCCAAACCGGCAGAGCTGACGGGCTGCAGACGCCGAGACGTCTCAGATTCCGAGCGAGACCCGGGCGCTCGCCTTCTCGAAGCGTTCCTTGAGCGCAGCCAGCTTGTCCGTAAAGGTAGACAATTCGCTGCCGTCGAATTCTTCGAAGATGAAGCCGAAGATCTGCGCCTGTTGGGCTTCCAGTTCGGCGAACTGCTGCAAGGACTGGGCGGTCAGAGACATGCGCACCACGCGCGCGTCTTCGGGCGCCGGCTTGCGCTGCATGAAGCCCTTCTTCTCGAGCAGCTTCGATTGCGTCGTCACGAAGGAGGGATCCACATGCAGCCGCTTGGCAGCCGCATTGACGGCAACACCTTCGCCCTGATCGAGCTCGGAGATCACCATCAGGATCATCCATTGCGGGCCGCTGATGCCGATTCTCTTGGCCCAGAAGTACCTCAGTTCCTCCAGATGGACGTTGATCGTTGCGATTTCCCTGGCGAAGCGGAGGACGGCATCGCGATTCTTCGGCAGATGTTCGACGATCTGTGGTCGTTCGGCCGCTTCCATAGGTGCGGCAGACGTGTTCTTCGCGGGCGCCATTGCTCAACGGTTCCAATTCCGCGGCCGACCCTAAAGTAAAAAAATCTGCAGCAAAATCACTTATCTAGGAGGTGCTGCGGGAGCACCCTCGCGGTGCACAAAGAGCCGCCATGGTGTTGCCGTCAAGACACATTTCGGCTTCATTCAATTACCTGACTGCATAAACTATTTTGCTTACCGAATGAGCGAAGGCATAGTTCCTCGTGACGGTG
>JBARNF010001308.1:0-34335 GCA_049802835.1 Bradyrhizobium sp. | reverse complement strand
GTCCGCGCGTGGCGCGGACGCAGAGGCTGCATCCGGTCAAGCGGCCACGGCGGCCAAGAACGTAGTCGGAAGTGAAGCGCCGCTCTCGCCGCGCCGTCATCGCGAGCGCAGCGACGCGATCCAAGACTTTTCCCGCTTCAAGACTCTGGATTGCTTCGGCGCAACGGCGCCTCGCAATGCAGCCCGCCACAGGCGCCTTCTAACAATCTCGTCATCAGCGAATTTGCGATGAACGTCGCAGACGCCGTCGCGACAGACGCTATGACGTCCGAAGCGACCGGCCAACCAATGGTGCGACCGATGTCGGCCGCTGAGCGTCGATCCGGCGCCACAGCTGGGCACAACCTTCGCGGGCATTCACTGTTTTGTAGTTCATCGTGAAGGAGTTTGTCTTGCTGCATCGGACCTTCGCCGCTCTCGTCCTGCCCCTGCTGCTCGCCATCCCCTCCGCCCATGCCGCCGGCTTGCAGATCTTAGAGGCCGATCACGGACTCCACGGCATCATCTGGACTCCATGCGCAGCAGACGCCGGTCGGGTGCCGCTTGGAAGCCTCGCCATCCCAGGGCTGGAGACACTGCCCGGGGTCAAGAATTGTCCAATCCAGGGCACGAAGCTGCCGTTGGTCGTCATGTCCCACGGCCGCGGCGGCTGGATCGGTGGAAACCACGATGTTGCGGAAGCGTTGGCGGACGCCGGATTCATCGTCGCGGCGATCAACCATCCCGGCGACAGTGTCGGTGACCTGGCGCAGCGCGACAGCCTGTCGGTCTGGCTCTCACGGCCGCAGGACATCATGCATCTGATCGATTTCATGGTGGATGATTGGACAGGCCGAGCCGCCATCGATCGCGAAAGGATCGGCTTCTTCGGCTTTTCACGCGGCGGCTACACCGGAACCGTTCTCGCCGGCGTCGACCCGGATTTTCAAAGGGTCGCTCAATATTGCACGCAACAGAACCCATTCTGCGAGCAGGTCCGCAATGGCGCGTTTCCCCGAAGCTGGCCGCATGACGCGAGGATCAAGGCGGCCGCGCTGGCCGACGCCGCACACACGGTCGGGTTCACGAAGGCGAATCTTGCGAGCATCAAGATTCCCCTCCAGGTCTGGCGCTCGGAGCTCGGCGGCAATGGCGTCGATCCGGAAGGCACGGCACGCGTCACCGCGAGCCTTCCGGGCAGCCCCGAGGTCCACACCGTACCTGCCGCGCATTTCGCCTTTCTCGCGCCCTGCTCCGCCGAACTCTCCGCCGCCGTGCAGCGCATCTGCGCCGATACGCCTGCAGATTTCGACCGCGCGGCGTTTCACCGGACGTTCGATGCCGAGGTCGTCAGGTTCTTCTCCGAGAAGTTGGGCAAATAGGATCCGTCGCAGAACCTGCGTTCCCCAGCGCCGTTTCACGCCCGCCAGAACGGACGGCGACACAGCCGCCGCGCCTCGTCGCTCGTCAGGCCGCAATCCTCCAGCACCTCGTCGGCGATCCACGGCAGCTCCCGCGCGAACCGGCGCCGCTCCCACCAGAACCGCAGCAATGACGCGGGCTTGGATCCGGCGTGGTTTCGATGAGGAGCCGGTCGCGGCAAGCAGAGACAATGGCGGACCGGAATGGTGGGCACGGCGCGCTCATACGGTCGCGGACAAAAGCAAAATAATAACCGCTCTTTCGTCCATCCTGCGCGACTAGTCGTTCTCATCAGGCCTGCCACGAGGATCGCGAGCCACGTGCCGCACACCATGAACGATGACCTCGTCGGTCGTTACTTCATAATAGATGACGTACGGATACGGATTGACGATCAGCCTGCGCAGACGTGGATGGGTCGATTGAGCGCCCGCTCTCGGATAGTTTGCCAGCATATCCAAAACTGACTTGATCCGAGTCTGAACGCTTGTCCCGCCGCTTGGGGAATGAGCGGCGATATAGTCGAGAACGCTCTCCAGGTCGCGTGCGGCGCGTTTCGTGAAGCGGAGTCTCAGAGACCGTGCTTGGCCCATATCGCACTGATGTCGGTGTCGGTTGCAAACTGGCCCTGATCAGCCTCGCGAAGCGATCCGTCCAGCGAAGCAAGGTCCGGCTGACTCAACTCAACGCGAGCCTCGTCATGTCCGGTCAATCGCAACAGCACCCGCGCCAGTTCATCCTGCTCTTCGGCCGGAAGCTGGCGTGCCAAGTTGATAGCCCTGTCGAGCAAAGTCGTCATTCCAACAATATAGACTGGTGAGCCACCTTCGGGAAGTGGTCCACACCGCAGCCTGAGAGGCCCACGGAAGGCAGGAGCCGCCACTTCGGCGCCACATGCCGTGCTCTCGGTGCAAAATTCGACGTGATGCCCGAATCTTCTTCAGCCGGTGATAGAATCGACCGCGCGGCTTTGACCGACCGCTCAGCGGTAGGGTGGGCAAAGCGACCGCCGCAAGGCGGACGCGTGCCCACCGGCGGCAACGGCGCACCGGAATGGTGGGCACGGAGCGCTCATACGGTCGCGGACAAACGGAAAGGCATTGGCGCGCCTTTGCCCACCCTACACGTCTCTCACGCCCGCCAGAACGGGCGGCGGCACAGCCGCCGCGCCTCCTCCCGTGTCAGGCCGTAGTCCTCCAGCACCTCGTCGGCGATCCACGGCAGCTCCCGGGCGAAGCGGCGGCGCTCGCGCCAGCGCTCCCACCAGAGCCGCAGCCGTGGGACGTCGTTGCGATCAGTGCCGGCATGATCGGGAGCCGCTCCTGCCAAGTAGTAGACGTTGGCCTCCGGCGTACCCGACACGGCCTGGCTCGAAGAGCCCAGGCAATCGCGCGGCCGCCCGATCGGGTTGTGGGATCGCATCCCAGCACGAAGCGAGTTTCGCCCCTTGATGTGACTGACCTGAGGATCGTCGGTGGTGCTCGGCATGGCGGGCTCCCTGGGAATTTGGAAGGACCTGCCGGCAACAAAAAAGCCGCCAGGTCTGGCGGCTGTTCGGATGGCTCTCTGCAATGTCTCAGATTGAGCGCGATCCTCCCGCCGCCAGCGAGCTACGGTGCGTGAAGCGACCAAAACGATGGGTGGCGACGGTGATCATGGCAGCGTCTATAGCGCAGCCATCTCAGGTTGTCATCTTCGAATCCGGCCGCGAGCCGCGCCCTTTTGCGAAGCGCCGGCGTCATCATCCTGACCCGCGCGAACACATCAACCTGGAAGGCGGGCAAGCGTCCGCCGCGGCAGCCGAGCATCGGAAATGGTGGGCACGGCACGCTCGCACACAGTCGGGGAAAAAGCGACGCACGGGCGCGCCTTTGCCCTCGCTACACGGCTGCTTTGAGAGCGGCACGCCAGATTGCCCGTCGCACTCGTCGGGCAAATCAATAGCTCGCCAACGCGCGGAAATAATTGTCTGAGCGCATCTCACCCGTCGTCAAGCGTCCGAATCCGCCTGCGCCAAAACACGAAATTTGCATTCACTTTCAACACGCCACACGCTGTCCAGTCCTCACCGCGAAAATATTCTACTTTCGTTTTATCGGAATTCATGTTTCCTTCCCCTCATCCCACCTCGCCACGAGGGGCGTATCGCGATCGTCACGACACGCGAGGTGGGGAGCGATGGCCGCGGATTGCCGCAGCGCGTCTTCAGGACGTGCGGACGAACGGCAGTTGGCGGACGTGAAGTCGCAGCGTCCTGGCACCCCGATGCTGGTGTCACGCCGGTGGGGATGATGATCCGCCGGTCACGGGGGCAATCAAGCCCGGTCCCCGGGGAGACTGCGTATAATCGTGAAGACCATCGCGCAGGGGATGCCGGGATGTCTCGGCGGCACCTGTGGTTCCTGCCCCGTGCACTCTTTCCCGCACGGGGGCCATGGGAGCAGCCAGCTCCCGGCATTCCCTGCGCCCTCGTTGCTTCAGAGGGTCCATGTCGGCCACGACCCGGACGCATCGGCGCCGCGGGAGATGCGGCTGCATGGGCATGTCCATGATCGTCCAGATCAGGCGCCGAACAATTACGGACTGCGACCGCAAACCGAAAGGTTTTGGTTAATTTTGTCCTGCTAGCTCTCGGACATTGTTCTCTGACGGTGGATTCGGACACATGGCTTTCTTCTCCGGCAAGACTGCAGCACAGCAAAAGCACGATCTATTGCTGAACGAGATCTTCGAACGCAGCCGTGATTCCATTCTGGTGCTGTCCAACGGCAAGATCATCGCCTGCAACGAGGCGGCCGTCCGGTTCGGCGGCTTCCGCAACAAATCCGACCTGCTGTCACGGTCTCCCGCCGACATTGCTCCCGAATTCCAGCCGGACGGGCGCCGCTCCGCCGACGTCGCCAAGGAGAACAACGCCAAGGCGACCCGCGACGGCCATACCAGCTTCGAATGGGTCACGCGCCGTGCCGACGGCTCGCAGACGCCGGTTCAGGTCACGCTGGTGCCTGCGAAGATCGACGGTGAGCCGGTGCTGCTGAGCTATCGCCGGGACATCTCCGACATTCTGGCGGCCCGCGAGGAGAAGAAGCGCGCCCTCGACCGGCTCGCCAAGGATTTCGAGACCACGGTCGGCGCGATCGCCAACGCGATCTCCGGCGCCTCGCGCGAGGTGGAGACGACGGCGGCCTCGCTGACGACGACGGCGGACCAGGCCGCGCAACGCGTGGCGACGGTGGCGGCGGCGTCGAACTCCGCCTCCTCCAACGTCCAGGCGGTGGCCGGCGCGACCGAGGAGCTGTCGAGCTCGGTCAGCGAGATCAACCGCCAGGTCGCGACCTCCTCAACGATCGCCGGCGAAGCGGTCGAGGCGTCTGCGCGCACCAACGACCTGGTCAACAGCCTGGCCGATGCCGCCGCCAAGATCGGCGCGGTGACCGACATGATCAACGCGATCGCGAGCCAGACCAACCTGCTGGCGCTCAACGCGACCATCGAGGCGGCGCGTGCCGGCGATGCCGGCCGGGGCTTCGCCGTGGTCGCATCGGAGGTCAAGAGCCTGTCGAGCCAGACCGCCAAGGCGACCGAGGAGATATCAGCCCATATCAGCGCGATGCAGCGCGCCACCAGTGATACCGTCGCCGCGATCCAAGGCATCGGCGGCACCATCGGCCAGATCAGCGAGATCGCCAAGACCATTGCGACCGCGGTCGATCAGCAGGGCCACGCCACGCAGGAGATCGCCCGCTCGGTCAGCCAGGCTGCGAGCGGCACCCGCGAGGTCGCCACCAACATCGGCGCCGTCAGCCAGACCGTCGATTCCGCGGGCGGCGCGGCGCGGCAGATGCTGGGCGCCGCCGGCCAGCTCGCCAAGCACGCCGACGCGCTGCGCGGCAAGGTGAAGGATTTTCTGACCGCCGTGCAGGCGGCGTAGGTTTGCGATCGCCCCGGTTGAACGTCGGCGATCAGGACGGCTCCGCGGCTGAGGTCACGGAGCAGCTGTTTGAAGACGTGGATAGGAAGAACTCGCGCGGGCCCTGAGGTCGAAACGCGCGTAGTGGGATGCAAGAACCGTCATCACGCTCCGCTGTCGTCCCGGGCAAGCCGGAACGGCGCGCAGCGCCGTGGAGGCGCCGACCCGGGACCCATACTCCGCGGCGGATGTAGTGAGCCGAGATCGGAACTACGGACGCGCCGCCACACGGCACCCTGTGGTTATGGGTCCCCGCTTTCGCGGGGACGACAGCTGAGGATGAGGCGACAGCTGCGGCCCATCGTTGGCTGGGATAACGAAAAGCAAGACGACTTACGTCGACGATACCGCCGGCTTGCGGCCGTAGATCGCGTCGGCCCGCTTCTCGAACGCCGCCGACATCCGCGCGAACACCGTGTCGAACATCGAGCCCATCAGCATCGCCAGCACGCGGCTCTTGAACTCGTAGGCGATGAAGAACGTCACCTCGCAGGCGCCCTCGCCGCGCGGCTCGAAGCCCCAGCGGTTTTCCAGGCTCGAGAACGGCCCGTTGACATATTCGACCAGGATCTTGCGCCCCGCGCGATCGAGCGTGACGCGGCTGGTGAAGGTCTCCTTGACCAGCTTGAACGACACCGTCATGTCGGCGACGATCATCTCGGTGCCGTCGGGCTTCTGGCTGCGCTGGCGTACCGCCAGCGACTGGCACAGCGGTACGAACTCCGGGTAGCGCTCGACATCGGCGACGAGGTTGAACATCTGCTCGGCCGTGTGCGCGACGCGGCGCTTGTTGGAAAATCTCGGCATCTCGTCTCGATCAGCGCGCGTGGGCTGCGCGCGCGGCCTTCAGCTTGGCGAAATCCTCGCCGGCATGATGCGATGACCGCGTCAGCGGGCTCGCGGACACCATCAGGAAGCCCTTGGTGTAGGCGACGGTCTCGTAGTTGGAGAAGTCCTCCGGCGTGACGTAGGCCATCACGGCGTGGTGCTTTTTGGTCGGCTGCAGATACTGGCCGATGGTGAGGAAATCTACCTCGGCCGAGCGCAGGTCGTCCATCACCTGCAGCACCTCGTGGCGCTGCTCGCCCAAGCCCACCATGATGCCGGACTTGGTGAAGATGGTGGGATCGATCTCCTTGACCCGCTGCAGCAGCCGGATCGAGTGGAAGTAGCGGGCGCCGGGACGGACCGACAGGTAGCGCGACGGCACGGTCTCGAGATTGTGGTTGAAGACGTCGGGCTTGGCGGCGACCACCTGCTCCAGCGCGCCCTCCTTGCGCAGGAAGTCGGGGGTCAGCACCTCGATCGTCGTGGTCGGGCATTTTTCGCGGATGGCGCGGATGGTTGCCGCGATATGGGCGGCGCCGCCGTCGGCGAGGTCATCGCGGTCGACCGAGGTGACGACGACATGGGCGAGGCCGAGCTTGAAGGTCGCCTCGGCGACATGCGCGGGCTCGCCGGCGTCGAGCGCTTGAGGCAGGCCGGTCTTGACGTTGCAGAAGGCGCAGGCCCGCGTGCAGGTGTCGCCCATGATCATGAAGGTGGCGTGCTTCTTGTCCCAGCACTCGCCGATGTTGGGGCAGCCGGCCTCCTCGCACACGGTGACCAGGCCGTTCTCGCGCACGATGTTGCGGGTGTCGGCATAGCCGCGCGTGGTCGGCGCCTTGACCCGGATCCAGGCGGGCTTGGCCGGCGAGATGGAATCCGGCCGGTTCGCCTTCTCGGGATGGCGGGGGCGCAGCGGCTCGCTGGAGACGGTGTCGATGATGGTGACCATGGGATCCGCGCAAATCTCTGTTACGCCCTAGCTATTCCGTGCTGCGGCGCGCCGCAACCGGCTGGCCGAGTCTATCAGGGCATGGCAGATATGGGCAGCGCCCGCAGGCGCTCATTCCGACTGAATCCCCGCAAAATGGCGCGAAAACCGGCACGAGCTTCCGCAGTTTCACGGCCCCGGCGCGCGGGTGCAGGCAAGCGGCTGACGCGGGCGTTCTTCGGCCGCCCCGTGCTCGAGGTGGCCCCAGACCTGATCGGGGCGACGTTCCTGGTCGACGGGGTCGGCGGGATCATCGTCGAGGTCGAGGCGTATCACCACACCGACCCGGCGGCGCATTCGTTCCGGGGCGAGACGCCGCGCAACGCCGTCATGTTCGGCCCGCCCGGCTTTGCCTATGTCTACCGCTCCTACGGCATTCACTGGTGCGTGAATTTCGTCTGCGAGCCGGAGGGATCGGCGAGCGCGGTGCTGATCCGGGCGATCGAGCCAACCTTGGGTGTCGACGAGATGCGGCGGCGGCGCAGGCTGGAGGACGTCCGTGCGCTGTGCTCCGGGCCGGGCAAGCTGACGGAGGCGATGGGCATCACGATTGCGCACAACGGCCGGGCGCTGGATGCCACGCCGATCGAGCTGTTCGCCCGGCAGGCCGACGTCGAGGTCGTCACCGGCGTGCGCATCGGCATTACCAAGGCCGTCGAGAAGCCCTGGCGCTACGGGCTGAAGGGCTCGCGATTTCTGAGCAAGCCGTTTGCTCCATCATCGCGATCGTAGCGACACGATCCAGGGCTGCGCGGGGACTCTGGCTTGCGTCGCTTCGCTCGCAATGACGAAGAAGAGAGGGAAGGCTTACCCCACGCCCTGCAGTCGGGCGAGCGCGTCCTGGAACTTGGCCTTGCGGGCCAGCGCCGCCTCACGCTTGTCCTTCTCCTCCTCGACGAGCTCCTCTGGCGCATTGGCGACGAACTTCTCGTTGCCGAGCTTCTTGTCGACGCGCTCGATGTCGGCCTCGGCCTTGGCGATCTCCTTGGCCAGGCGGGTGCGCTCGGCGGCGAGATCGACGACGCCCTCGAGCGGCAAGGCGGCGACCTCGCCGCGCACAACCAGCTGCGCCGAACTCGCAGGAGCCGCTTCGGCGAAGGAGATATCGGCGACGCGCGCCATGCGCTTGATGGCCTCGAGCCAGCGTGGCGCACGGGCCTTGGTCTCAGTGGACGCGCCGACGAGAACGAGCGGAATCAGGGTCGATGGCGGGATGTTCATCTCGGCCCTGACCGAGCGGATCGAGCTCATGAGATCGACCACCCAGCCGATCTCGGCCTCGGCCGCCTCGTCCTTGAAGCTGGCGGCGTCGAACGAGACCAGCAGCGGCGGCACCAAGGGATCGCCGAAGCTCGCCGCTGACAATGCGGCGATCTCGGCGACGGTCGGCACGTCGGTACGATGCGGCCAGGGCGACAAGGTCAGCAGGCTGTCGCGCTTGGCCGTCGTCTCCCACAGCGCCTCGGTGATGAACGGCATGAAGGGATGCAGCAGCTTGAGGATCTCGTCCCGCGCCCAGGCGACCATCGCGCGGGTCTCTGCCTTGGCGAGGCCGTCCTCGCCAAGCAGGGTCGGCTTGGAGAGCTCGACATACCAGTCGCAATAGACGTCCCAGACGAAGCGGTAGATCGCATTCGCCGCGTCGTTGAAGCGATACGCTTCCAGCGCCTCGGTGACCTCGCGCGTCGCCGCGGCCGCCTCATGGGCGATCCAGCGGTTCAGGGTCTCCTTGGCGGCGGCCGGATCGAAGCCCTCCGGCACCGTGCAGCCGTTCATCTCGGCGAAGCGGCTGGCGTTCCAGAGCTTGTTGGCGAACTTGCGATAGCCTTCGACGCGCTGGGTCGAGAGCTTGATGTCGCGGCCTTGCGCTGCCATCGCGGCCAAGGTGAAGCGCAGCGCGTCGGCGCCGTGCTCGTCGATCAAGGCCAAGGGGTCGATGACGTTGCCCTTCGACTTCGACATCTTGGCGCCCTTCTCGTCACGGACGAGCGCGTGGATGTAGACGGTCGAGAACGGCACCTCACCCATGAAATGCAGGCCCATCATCATCATGCGGGCGACCCAGAAGAAGATGATGTCGAAGCCGGTGACCAGAACGTTGGTCGGGTAGTAGCGCTTCACCTCCGGCGCGTCGTCAGGCCAGCCGAGCGTCGAGAACGGCCACAGCGCCGAGGAGAACCAGGTGTCGAGCACGTCCTCGTCACGCGTGATGAAGCCCGCGCGCTTGTTGCGGTCGAGCGCCATCTCGCGCCCCTGCTCCGCCGTGATGACCTCCTGCTCGACGTAATAGCCGATGGCGTGGCCGACGGCCTCCTCCTCGGTCTCGGCGACGAACACCTTGCCGTCGGGCCCGTACCAGGCCGGGATCTGATGGCCCCACCACAGCTGGCGCGAGATGCACCACGGCTGGATGTTCTCCATCCACTCGAAATAGGTCTTCTCCCAGTTGCGCGGCACGAAGGTCGTCGCGCCCGACCTGACGGCCGCGATCGCGGGCTGTGCGAGGGTCTTGGCGTCGACATACCACTGGTCGGTCAGATACGGCTCGATGACGACGCCGGAGCGGTCGCCATGCGGCACCATATGCGTGTTCGGCTCGACGCGTTCGAGGAAGCCGAAGGCCTCCAGCCGCTCCAGGATCTTCTTGCGTGCGGCGAAGCGCTCGACACCGTGGAATTCCTTGGCAAACTCCTCCGAGCCTTCGGGAAGGCCGCGCAGATAGTCCTCGTTGTCGACCAGCGTGACGCAAGCTTCGCGGTCGAGGATGCTGATCTGCGGCAGACCGTGGCGGCGACCGACCTCGAAATCGTTGAAGTCGTGCGCCGGCGTGATCTTGACCGCGCCGGTGCCCTTCTCCGGATCGGAATAGGTGTCGGCGACGATCGGAATCTCGCGGCCGACCAGCGGCAGGATCACCCGCTTGCCGACCAGGTGCTGGTAGCGCTCATCGTCCGGATGCACCGCCACCGCGCTGTCGCCGAGCATGGTCTCGGGACGCGTCGTGGCGACGACGATGAAGCTCGCGGGATCCTCAGGGCTGAACGTCGTGCCTTCGATCGGATAGCGCAGGTACCAGAGATTGCCCTTGACCTCGGTCTGCTGGACCTCGAGGTCCGAGATCGCAGTCAGCAGCTTCGGGTCCCAGTTGACCAGCCGCTTGTCCTTGTAGATCAGGCCGGCGCGATGCAGCTCGACGAACACCTTGACGACCGCCTTGGACAGGCCCTCGTCCATGGTGAAGCGCTCGCGGCCCCAGTCGCAGGAGGCGCCGAGCCGCTTGAGCTGGTTGATGATGGTGCCGCCGCTCTCGTCCTTCCATTGCCAGACGCGCTCCAGGAACTTCTCGCGGCCCATCTCCCGGCGGCCCGGCTGCTGGCGCTCCATGAGTTGCCGCTCGACCACCATCTGGGTCGCGATGCCCGCGTGGTCGGTGCCCGGCTGCCACAGCACGTCGCGGCCGCGCATACGCTCGAAGCGGCACAGGATGTCCTGCAGCGTGTTGTTGAGCGCGTGCCCCATGTGCAGCGAGCCGGTCACGTTCGGCGGCGGGATCACGATGGTGAAGGGATCGGCCTCGCGGCGATCGGGACGGCCGGCGGAGAACGCCCGGGCATCCTCCCAGATCAGGGACATGCGCCCCTCAATGTCGGCGGGCTGATAATTCTTGTCGATCATGGCATTTCCAGCGGGCACGGGGCCGCCTTCCAATTCGGGATATTGCGAACTTGTCCCGGTCTTCGTCGCGACCTGAAAAAGCTCGCGCAAGCTGTTGGTGCTTGGGCTCTTTTGGGCTGATTCCCGGGGTTCGCTGAGCGCGCTTTCGGAGAGCACTTCGCGATCCGCCCCGGCGGGCATCAGCCTGACACGGCTAGAAAGCCGCCGCGGCGGGTCAAGTCAACTGTCACGGCAAACTTTGATGGCCGTCTGGAACGCCGGAAGCCCCGTTCCGAGCTCGTTCGGCTGGTCAATGGGACCGGGCCTACGGCAATCACCGGCCGCGGGAAACCCGCTCGATTTCCGCCTTGACGATCCGCTCGACCAGCGCCGGCAGATTGTCGTCCAGCCACGATTTGAGCATCGGCCGCAGCATCTCCTTGACCAGATCCTCGAGCGTTCGGGCGTTGTTGCTGAGCACGGTGTTGGCGAGCGCGTTGAAAGCCGATTCCACGGCATTGACCGTTGAAGGCGCCAGGATCGGTTGCTTCGGCGCTGCAGGCTCGAACGAGGTCTCGAAGCTCGAAGACTTCTGGTGGAGCCGCCCGGACTCGATGAACTCGATGTCGTCCTGTGGCTCCACCTTGCGGAAGGATGCCGCGGCCGGGCTCGGAGCGGGGGTCGGTGGTGCCACTGCCATGTCGTCCGTCAACTCGAGTACTTCAGGTTCGGGATCAGGCTCCGGTTGGACCGGTCTGATCTCTGCGGCTGGAGTCGTTTCATCCAAACCCGCCAGCAATGCGTCGATGTCGTCCTGGTTGTTGCTGGCGGCCGCTGCGGCCGGTGGCGCGGGAGGCGGTGGCGCCGGCTTCGCAGGAGCCGCAGCAATCTTCGACGGAGGAATGTCGTTCATGACCGGCTTCGGCGCCGGCGGAGCAGCCGTGGGCTTTTCTGCCTTGACCGGTTCGGGAGCCGCAGCCTTTTCAGCGACCGGCGGCTTGCCCTCGTCATCGGCAATGATGCGCCGGATCGACGCCAGAATCTCCTCCATGGAGGGTTCTTGGACCTTCGCAGGCTGCGTCATTTCCGACTCCAAATCAGCGACGCCAGCGCCCGCGTCGTCTCAGCGCAACTGCCCCGGGTGCCGGATCCAAGCGGCTCGGACTTCTCTTCGGACATGCCGACTTTGTCTCCAGACGGGGCCTGATCGATACAAAACAACGGAACGATACTGACCAGATCGGAGACTATTCTTAGAACAACATCCGACGCACTGCGAATCGTTCCGCGGCCATTTTGAGGCTATGTCATGGCAACAAGAATGCAAGCAACGGCCGTCGCCAAGCAGGTGGAGCACGGATTTCAACGGAGAAGCGTCACCCATCCCCCACAACCGGAACATGCGCCACAACGCAAAATCCCTCGGCCAATGACCGAGGGATTGAGACCGAGCTTAGTTAAGATTTGACTAGCGACCGTCGGGCGTGCGCACGCCGACCCAGCTGTCGCGGACCTGCTGGTAGTGCACGGTCGGATCGTAGGTGGTCGTCGGCAGGTTCAGCACCTGCGGTGACAGCCGGCCGACGCGCTGCAGCACGTTGTAGGACGCCACCACGCGATCATGCTGCGCGGTCACCAGCGACACCCGCGCATTGACCAGCGCCTGCTGGGCGTTGAGCACGTCAAGGGTCGTACGCTGTCCTGCCTTGGCCTCTTCCCGCACGCCGTTGAGAGCGATCTCCGAAGCCGAGACCTGCGCCTGGGCCGACGCCACCTGGGCCTTGCCGGCGAGCAGATTGCCCCAGGCCGACACCAGATCGGAGCGAGCCTGGTCGCGCGTGGTTTCGAGATTGAGGCGCTGCTGGGCCAGGCTTTCTTTCGACGCCCGGATCAGCGCGTACTCAGCTCCACCCTGATAGATGGGGACGTTGAGCTGCGCTATGGCAGACGCACCGAACGAGCGATAGGCCGTGAGGCTCTGTTCGTAGGACTGCTGGGCCGAGGCCTGAACCGTGACGGTTGGCAGCAGAGCGCCTTCCTGAATCTTGACCTGCAGATGCTGGACATCGATCCCGTACATCGCGGATGTGACGTTCGGATTTTCGGTCAGGGCGGTGCTGATCGCCTGCTGCAGTGTCGAGGGCAGGAAGCGATCGACCGGCGAGCCCGGAGCCAAGTTCTCCGGGTCGTTGCCGATGATGCGACGGAAATTCGAGCGGGTGGTCGTCAAGTTGGATTCGGCCGTCAACTGCTGGGTACGGCCGGCCGCCAGCTGCGCCTCCGACTGGGCGACGTCGGTTCGGGTCACCTCGCCGACATTGAAGCGATCGCGGGTCTGCTTGAGCGTCTGCTCGAGCACGCGGGTGTTGCTGCGCTGAACCTCGACGATCGCAGAGTCGCGCAGGTAGTCCATGTAGATCTGGGCAGCCTGAAACAGCACGGTCTGCTCGAGCACGCGCAACGCTTCGCGTTGTCCCGAGACTTGCGCCTCCGCTTTCCGAACGCCGTTCGCGGTCTGCTGACCGTTGTAGAGCGTCTGCGTCACGTTCAGTCCGACGCTTCGCGGCCTCTGCACACCGTGGGCTCCCGGAGTAGCTGGCGCGGCTTGCGCGTCCTGATACTGATAGCCCGCTGTCGCAGTGAGGTTGACCTTCGGCCGATACCCCGAAAGGGCCTGTGGCACGCCTTCATCGGTCGAACGAACGAGAGCCCGCTGGGCGTTCAGCTGCGGATTGTTCTGATAGGCGCGAACGAGCGCAGCCTCGATCGTATCGGCCAGCGCAGGCACCGGGCCTGCACAAGCCATCACGAGGACCGCAGCCGCCGCTGCGGTGACGAGCTTCACCCCAAACATCCCTGTTCCATTCATTTGTTACCGGCTCGAACGCCAGAGCCGGGCCGTAACCTGTTGAAGAGACTCCCGCGCGCCTCGCACCTTATTCCCCATGCAAGCGCAACGGAACTACCCTAGCCTGGAACCCGTGCGGAAAACTGTCAACGTGCAGCATCCGGGCCACACTTCTGATTTGAAACAGAATTTTGCCAACCGGCAGCCGCGAAGACGACTCGACGAAACCTCACTGCGCTATGGGATCACCGCGCAGTCCCGTGAGTCCACGAAGAACTTCGGACAGGTGATCTAAAAAACGAACTCAGGAACCCGCTCGAGACCGGGAAGAACCGGTGCCGCGGCATCGAACAGGACCCTGCTGCCGATATCACCATGCGATCGCGTAAAGATCATGGCGCGGGCGGGCCTGGTCTTGGCGAAAATGCCGACCAGCCGGCCGCCCTCCTTGAGCTGGCGACAAAGGCCATCCACGGCGATCTCGGTCGCCCCGTTCAGGAGAATCACGTCGAAGCGCCCGTCGGCCGGATCGCCCTGCGCGGCCGGCGCGACGCGAATCGCAACCGGGCAGCCTTCAATGCCGGCCAGCGACTGCTTGGCCCGTCCTTCCAAGGCAGGCTCAACCTCGGTCGCCGTCACGCTGCCGGCGAGCTTTGCCGCAAGCGCGGCGAGATAGCCTGTCGCGCACCCGACGATCAGCACGCTATCGGTTGGCTTGACCTCGGCGGCCTGCAGCAACTTGCCAATCAGCATCGGCTTGATCAGAAAGCGCTTCGCCGACCCCGTCTCCGCAACATCGAGGTCCTGGTCGAGGTAGGCCAGCGCCTGTCGATCCGACGGAACATAGGCTTCCCGGGGCACGGTCAGCATCGCATCCAGCACGCGTTGATCGGTGACGTCGTTGGTGCGTACCTGACCATCGACCATTTTCTGGCGCGCCGTCGCGAAGGAAGACATGAGCAGACCTGCAAGCAAAGCGGATTGACCGCGAACGATCTGCGTCATCTTTTGGTACAAGGCTTTCGAAAACGCAACACGCGGTTCAAACGGATGCGCCGCAATGCACCGATGCCCCCCCCCGGAGACGTCGGTGCACCGAAAAGGATTACTCGATCACCACAACCAGACGGCCGATCAACTGCGCAAGTTCGTCCAGGTGCTCGGAATCACCTCGGGTCACGGCGCTGACCAGACGCTTGAGGCATTCGTCATCGGAGAGACGTTCGACCTGATCGGGAATCAATGATGGGGCTGAGACGCTCTGCGTGAACTGGATGATGGTGTTCGACATCTGAAAACACTCCATGACGCCCGGCGCTGGCGAGTTCCTGCCGACTATCTCCGGCCAATTGCCCTCGTTCTAGTGAAATTCCTGTCATCCAATTGTGGGCGCCGACTGCCCATCAAGCGTTCAAAGGCAGAATAAGTGTATGATCCCCATGGATTTTACCCTTATGCCGGCAATCGTCGCAAAGACGCGATTTCGTTCTATGCAAGGCGAAAAGGCTTTGTTATACGCTGCCCGCTCGCGAACATTGTTTCGCCTGTTCCTCGGTAGCTCAGCGGTAGAGCATTCGACTGTTAATCGAATGGTCGCAGGTTCGAATCCTGCCCGGGGAGCCATTCTGGCCCATGCCGAATGGTTCTTCTTCTCCATAACCATCAATTTCGCTTCTAGACGTTTGGCGCAGACCGGTTGGCTGCGGATGCGGCCATCCCGACGACACGGTTACGCCGATCGCGGGCGTCCCGACTGGATGATCGCAGGCGGCTGCCTGCCTTGACGGCGCATGAGTGCTCGGGCAAGCGAGACTCACCTCTTGCGAATGACGAACAGCGATGCCCATTTCCGATCATCTCAGAGCCGTCCGCAGCAAGATCGGCCACGATCTGCTGGCCACCACGGCGGTCTCGATCTCGCTGTTCGACGATCGGGGACGCATCCTGCTCGGGCGCGACGCCGAGACGGGCTTGTGGACGCTGCCCGGCGGTGCCATCGATCCAAACGAACACCCGGCCGACGCGGCCACGCGCGAATGCTTCGAGGAGACTGGTCTGCTGGTCCGGCCGCAGCGCCTGCTCGGCGTTTTCGGCGGGCCCGAGTTCCTCGTACGCTACCCCAATGGCGATCTGACCTACTATACGGTGATCGCGTTCGAAGCCGCCATGGTGGGCGGCGCGCTCGCCCCCGACGGCGAAGAGATCGCGAGCCTGCGCTTCGTCGACCGATTTGAGTGGGACGGGCTCGAGCTGTCGCCGTCGAGCCGAATCATCTCTCGGCAGGCTTTCAATCATGATCCGGCGCCCTACTTCGCCGCGCCGGGTTGGCAGCCCGAGAGCTGATTTCCGAGAACTGATCCGTTGGACCCCGTCGCCGCGAGTCTCATGCTGATCGCCGGTCTGCTTCATGCAAGCTGGCACGCGATCGTGAAGACCGGCAGCGGTCTGTCCATCCTGGCTGGCATGGGTCTGGTGAGCAGCATGCTCACGCTGCCCTTTTTGTTCATGGTTCCAGTCCCGGCAGCATCCACATGGCCCATCATCCTTGCGTCGCTGGTCTTGCACGCGGGATACAAGGCAAGCCTCGCAATCGCCTACCGCTCATCCGAGCTTGGGCGCTCCTATCCGATCGCCCGAGGCACAGTGCCGCTGTTCGCGACGCTGTTTGCCTATGCGGGGTTGCAGCAGCTGCCTCAACCGGGACAGTTCACCGGCATCGCCGTCGTCGTCCTCGGCATTCTCGGCTTGGCGTGCGATCGCAAGCACGGTCCGCTCGACCGCCGCGCCCTCTGGGCCGCGATCTTCGCCGCGGCGATGGTTGCCGCCTACGCAGTCATCGACGCCGCAGGCACCCGACAGGCGGAAGGATGGGCTTCGTTCACGGCCTGGATCGTCGTGCTCGACAGCCTCTTTTTCTTCATCGTCGCGGCGACACATCGCGGCCCAGCCATCCTGACAGACATGCGGGACGCCTTCATTCCGGTGCTCATCGCGGGGGTTCTGGGCCTGGCCTCATTCGCCGTCTTCCTTTGGGCTCTGAGTCGAAATCCGATCGCGAACGTCGTGGCCTTCCGCGAATGTAGCGTTCTGTTTGCGACCGTCATCGGAATCGTCTTTCTCGGCGAACGCGCAACCATGTGGCGCCTGGGCTGCGCCGGGCTGGTGGCTGCCGGTCTCGTGCTGATTGCGACGCTGCGGGTCGTCTGAATCGGTCGCGGCTTGCAGCTGGCGATCATAGTTCCATGTTCATCGCATTGTGCATTAACGCCCAACTCGTGCAACGAACGGTGATAGATTTCAGAAAAACTGCTGGTTGCAAAACTGAGACAACTAATTCAGTGTTAATTACTTTGCCATTTTTGAGTCTCGAAGCATTGTGTTTGTAGCGTGAGCGTCCTTCAGTCCCGCTGATACTGAGGTGGCCCATGCCTACTGTCCTCATTATTGATGATGATTATGCCACGCGCACTGCGCTGGAAACATTGCTGAAGAAGAAGCGGTTCTGCGTCTTTTTGGCTCCCGACGGACCTACCGGTATCCGGTTGATTGGCAGCGTGTCATTCGATGCCGTCGTCATCGATATGTTCATGCCGGGCATGGATGGAATCGCGACCATCCGTGAGCTGATCAAGATCGATCCCACGGTCCCGTTCGTTGCGATCTCCGGTTACGCATTCACCGACAAGACGCAGGGAGCTCCCGACTTCCTCGGGATGGCGATCAAGCTCGGCGCCACGGCGGCACTGCAGAAGCCTTTCGACATCCTCGACCTGCTCGAAGCGGTAGATCGTGCGATCGAGGTCAGGCAACGCCTCCTTGCCGAGGCCCGGCAACCTCGCTCCACACCAACATCAGTGCGGAGGGCCTCATGACGAACATCCTGGTCGTAGATGACGAAGTCGGCGTCTGCTGCGTGATCCAGCATCTTCTGGTTCGCGAAGGCTACGCGGTCACGGCGGTAACGGATGGCCGGATGGCGATGGATGCGGTGGCCCGCGATGATTTCGCGGCCGCGCTGATCGATCTCAACCTCGCTGACATGGACGGCAACGACGTCATCCGGGCAGCGCGCGCAGCCCGGCCGAACATGCCGATCGTTCTGATGTCGGGCCTGGTGCTGGAGTCCGGGCGCGGGACACCCGACTTCCTGGGACTGTCCGCCAAGGTGTGCGGCCTCCATCGGTTGGCAAAACCGTTCAAGCCGCGCGACCTCGCGCAGTTGATGCGGGACATTCTCCCTCAAGACGCGGATTCGCTTGCTCTTGCGACGATGACCCGGCAGTGATTCCGGTCGTCACATCGATGACCGAGACATTCGAGGCGATATAAGCCGAGGCGATATAAGCGATCGCGAATGTGACGTCGTTCACAAGCCGACCTCGCGGACTTGGCTATTTTCGCAGGAACGAAAGACCGCGGTAACCAATTAGGTCTTTCGTCCCGAATCCCTACAATTTGAGCGATCCGCTCAACTTGGACACAGTGGAGTTTTGCCATCGTGGCGCGCCAGTTTGCGCGAGGGCACGATGAGCGAAATCGAATACGAATTGTTGCTGGACGTTGTAAGAACGGCTACTGCGCCCGAGCCCGAGACTGATTCCATGGCCCGCTTGTTCTCGATTATGAATTTTCCCAAGGCCGCCAACGACAACCTTGGCGCCTGGCCGCTGCTGCCATTCCCTGACGGGTGGTTTGCTGCCTGCTGATTCGTTCGCGTCACTCGTGTCCCGGCCAAAGCTGGTTTGCCAATACCCGGTCGCCGCCCGCGCCGACACGGAGGCGCCCTGCGCCGCCTGGCTGGGCTTAGGCAAGCTTGTGTCGTCACCGCGTGCGCGCCGTCACGCGCTGGCCTAAAAGACCGACGAAACCTCCGCCCAATGCTGGTGTTCGCTCCGTGCGGCGACGGCACAAGACCGCCGCCACACCGAAGGACGCCGCCTATTGCTTGACCGCGAAGACCCAGACCACGCCGCCTTGCGGGATGTTGTCCTCAAGACCGGTGTTACCCTTCGCAAGGGCATCCTGGATGCGCTGCGCGTCGACGCCCCAGCCTGACTGCACTGCAATGTACTGGACGCCGTCGACCTCATAGGCGACCGGCATACCAATGATTCCCGAATTCGTCTTCTGCTCCCACAGCAGCTCTCCGGTCTTGGCGTGGAACGCCCGGAACATCCGGTCGTTGGTGCCGCCGACCAGAACAAGATCGCCAGCCGTGGCCGTCACCGAGCCGAACAGCTGTGACTTCGGGAAATTGTGCGACCAGACCTTCTTGCCTGATGCAGGATCCCAGGCCTGCAGCTCGCCGAAATGGTCCGCGCCGGGCCGCACCGTCAGCCCGATGTCCTCGGCCTTCGTGCCGAGCCAGAGTTGTCCCGGAACGAGCGGCAGCTTCTCGCCGGTGAAGCCGCCGCAGAAATTCTCGTTCGCCGGCACGTAGACGAAGCGCGTCTTCTGGCTGTACGCGGCGGACGGCCAGTCCTTGCCGCCCCACAGCGACGGACAGAAGTCGACCCGCTTGCCCAGCGTCGGCTTGTGCGCGGGATCGACGATCGGCCGCCCCGTTTCCGGCTCGATGCCCTTCCAGACGTCGGTATGGACGAAAGTCCAGCCGTTGACGTAGTTGATGCGCTCCGGCGTGCGCTCCAGCACCCAGAAGATGGCGTCGCGGCCGGGATGGATCAGGCTCTTGAAGCTGCGGCCGTCGCGCTGCAGATCGACCAGCATCGGCGCATCGACCTCGTCCCAGTCCCAGGAATCGTTCTGGTGATATTGGAAATGCGCCTTGATCTTGCCGGTCGCCGGATCGAGCGCAATCACAGAGCTGGTGTAGAGATTGTCGCCGGGATGCATTCCGCCGGGCCAGGGCGCGGCATTGCCCACCCCCCAGTAGACCGTCTTGGTGTCCTTGTCGTAGGTGCCGGTCATCCAGGCTGATCCGCCGCCGGACTTCCAGTCATCGCCGCTCCAGGTGTCATGCCCCGGCTCGCCTTCGGCGGGGATCGTGAAGGTGCGCCAGAGCTCCTTGCCGTCCTCGGCGTCGTACGCCACGACATAGCCGCGCACGCCGAACTCTCCACCCGAACCGCCAACCATCACCTTGCCGTCGACGATGAGCGGCATCAGCGTGAGATACTGTCCCTTCTTGTAGTCCTGGACCTTCTTGTCCCACAGCACCTTGCCGGTCCTGGCGTCGAGCGCGACGAGATGATCGTCCGTCGTGGCGAGATAGAGCTTGTCCTGCCACAGGCCAACGCCGCGGTTCGTCGGATGCAACTGGAACAGATCCTCCGGCAGCTCCCGCTTGTAGCGCCAGTACTGATCGCCGGTCTTGGCATTGAGCGCAATCACCTGCCCCATCGGCGTCGTGATGAACATGACGCCGTTGTTCACCAGCGGCGGGGCCTCGTGCCCCTCGATCACGCCAGTGGCAAAGGTCCATGCCGGCACCAGGTTCTTGACGTTGGTCGTGTTGATCTGATCGAGCGGGCTGTAGCCCTGGCCATCATAGGTCCGGCGATAGAGCATCCAATTGCCGGGCTCCGGATTCTCGAGCCGTGCGCTGCTGACGGGACTGTAGTCCTCGATCGGCCCGGCGACGACGGCAGGTGCGGCAAGACAAGTGAGCGCGACGGTGCTCGACAACAGCCATTGCTTGACGGTCTTCGACGGGACGATCGTGGACGTGATGGTCATGGACAAACCTCCCCTGCTTACGCTTTTTCGCTTCAGTACTTGTCGTGACCGTCGTCGTGACGACGCGAGTTCCGATAGGCGCACGAGATCTCGTCAGCCCTGCTGGCCACCGACCTTTCCGATGAAAGGTGCAGCGATCACGAGCGCGCCGTCCTTGATCACGAGGGGCAGCGCAGCGAGCCGCCGCGGCGCGGGACCGAACACGACCTGGGCCCCCCGCCTCGGGTCGTATTCAGAGTTGTGGCACATGCATTTGAAGACATCGTCGTTGCCCTCGGTGGCCTTGATCCAGGCCGTCACCGGGCATCCCGCATGCGAGCAGATCGCCGAGTAGGCGACGATGCCCTCCACTGCGCGAGGACGCGTGTCGTCGTCGAACTCGTTCGGATCGAGCCTGACGATCATCACCTCGTTCAGTCGTGACCCGTCACGCACGATGGCGTTCGCCGGATCCTTCGGCCACGCATGAACGGGCGGCTCGCCGATCTTCAGATCCCCGGGCGCGATCGTCTGTCCTTGGCGTTCCCCTTCCGAGAACACCAGCAGATCGCCTTCCTGCGGCCGCTTCTCCTTGCGTGGATCATCCTCGTCAGCCGCCGCGGCGACCGCGACCGACGCGCAGGCTGCAAGCGTGCCGAAAACCACCGAGCGACGTGTCGGATGATCGTCCATGAGACGTCTTTGCGTGTGATCTTGTGTGTGAATGCTGCTGTGCAGCCGGCGCCCCGCAATACACCTTAAGGTAGACTTATTAAAATAACACAACCTGACAAAATCAAGGCGCGCGGCGTGTTTCCGCCGCGGTGTTTTCAAATATCGTCGCTGCTGCGCGTCATCGCTGGTGCAGCAGCCGATCCGATGATCCGTCTCATCCGTGCAGCACGAAAGCGCCGTTGTCCGTTCAGACGCTCACGTCCGGCGGCAACCCTGGATCCTCGCTCTCCTGCTTCTCCGTGCGGGAGACTTGGCCGCGCAGCTGCACGAGGACAATCCTGGGCCGTATCGAGGGGGCGAATCGTCGGTGGCCGCTTAGGCAGCGAGCTTCGCGCACGGCGGAACTGAACCTGCGCACGGAGGCTTCAGGTCGATCAGCGGCTGGTGTGCCGCGCCGACGAGAGAGGTTGCCTCAGCGCGGGATTGCCTATAATGCTCCGCACACAGGGGCCACGTGGCGGAGTGGTTACGCAGCGGTCTGCAAAACCGTTTACACCAGTTCAATTCTGGTCGTGGCCTCCACTCAATCAAATCAAGCAGTTAGACCACCGATGGCGCCGGGAAATCCTGCCGCCTAGATCGGCAGGTCGTCGATCCCGCCGGGATAGAGCGTCTGGCCGCGCGGCCATGCCAGAATGGCGCCCTGCTGCCCCGCCGCAACAGAGTTTGCCGATGGCTCGGCCCCCGTGCGGCTGACACGCCGGCTCGCATAATCCCGAAACTGCACCACGTTCGACTTCTCAGCGTTCTGCATAGCTCGCATCCTTGTGCCATGCTGCAATGCAAGAAGCGTACCCAGGGTTCCTAAACCCGGCGTTTACGGCCGCGCCAATCTGTTTTCGGGCGCGGCTTGGGCCGCGGCGTGAGTTCCGGCTGCTCCTGCTCCACCTCTCGATACCGCGTCAGCATGCGCTCGAAGCTCGCATCGAGGGCCGAGGCAATCTCCGGCCGGCGCTCCAGCGCCGCCATCAGCATGCCCGCCGCCTCGATCGTCGACAGCCCGTCCCGGCGCGGCTCGCGGCGCAGCCGGCCATAGCGCGAGGGCTGGCGCGGCCCGAGGATGACGCGCTGGCATTTCAGCATCCAGGGATTGCGCCACCATAGCGCCTTGGCCTGGCTCCAGGTGCCGTCGAGCAGAATCACGCCCTCGATGGACTTGAGGATGGCACGCTGGCCGTCGGCCACTTCACCCTTGCGCGTCAGCGCGATCACCTCGCTCTCCGGATCCAGATCGACCGCCTTCGCCGAGCCGAGATAGAGAATCGCCCAGCGCGAGGGATCCGTAACCGACCGTCCCAGGGCCTTGGCGAGGCTCGGCCAGGACAGCCCGACCTTGACCACCGCGTTCTTGAAATGCTGCGCGGTGAGCCGCGCCGTGCCGAGCGCGCGGTCCTGCTCCTGCGGGTGCTGCAGAATCAGCAGCGTCAGCCGGCTCTCGAGCGGCGTCACGCTGTCGCAGATGCACAGCGGCAGCGGCTTCTGGCAGCGCGGGCAGTCGGGCGGCGCCTCGGCGGCGGGCGGCTGGTGGTCGTGTGGGAGGTCTGACATGCAGCGCCTATACGCGCCGGCAGGTGCCCCGACAACGGCTCATTCGGCGGGCGCTGCGAGCGGCTGTGGCGCGGGTCGGCGGCGCAGCCGGTCGATCAGGAGGTAGATCACCGGCGTGGTGTAGAGGGTGAGGATCTGCGACACCAGCAGCCCTCCGATGATGGTGATGCCGAGCGGCCGGCGCAGCTCGGTACCGGGACCGGTCGCGATCACCAAGGGAAGGCCGGCAAACAGCGCGGCGAGCGTCGTCATCAGGATCGGGCGGAAGCGCACCCGGCAGGCTTCGAAGATCGCATCGGCCGAGGACATGCCACGCTGGCGCTCGGCCTCCAGCGCGAAGTCGACCAGCATGATGCCGTTCTTCTTGACGATGCCGATCAGCAGGATGATGCCGACGAAGGCGATCACGGTCAGCGGCGTATTGGTGATCTGCAAAGCGAGAAGCGCGCCGAGCCCCGCCGACGGCAGGGTCGAGATGATGGTCAGCGGATGGGCCAGGCTCTCATAGAGCACGCCGAGCACGATATACATCGCGACCAGCGCGAACAGGATCAACAGCGGCTGCCGTCCGCTGCTCTTGTTGAAGTCGCCGGCATTGCCGTCGAAGCTGCCGCGGATGCCCTCGGGCATGTGCAATTCATCGACGGCGCGCTGGATGTTCGCAGTGGCGGCCTGCAGCGGCACGTCAGGCAGCAGGTTGAACGAGACGGTGGTCGAAGGGAACGACTGCGAGTGGAACACCGCGAGCGGCGACAGGCCGCGCTCGGCCCTGACCAGCGCCGACAGCGGGATCTGCGCGTCCGCTGCCCCGGCGACGTAGATGCGATCGAGATTCGAGGGGTCGGTCTGGAATTTCGGATCGATCTCCAGCACCACCATGTACTGGTTGCGCTGGCTGTAGACGATCGAAATCTGGCGCTGCGCGAAGGCGTTATTGAGGGCATTGTCGATGTCCTGGACACGGACGCCGAGGCTCGCTGCCTTCCGGCGGTCGATCGTGAGCGCAAGCTGCAGTCCGCCGGGATCGCGGTCGCTCGAAACGTCGGTGATGCCCTCCACCGTCTCCATCCGCTTGGCGACGATGGGCGCCCATTTCTGCAGGAGATCCAGATCGGGGCTGCTCAGCGTGTACTGATAGTCGGAATCGCTCTGGCGGCCGCCGGCGCGGACATCCTGCGCGGCGAACATGAACAGGCGGATGCCGGGCACCATTGCGAGGCTGCGCCTGAGACGGTCGATCACGAGCTGGGTCGAGACGCCGTCCCGCTCCGCCGGCGGCTTGAGATTGATGAACATGGTGCCACGGTTCGACGTCGCGCCGCCCGGCCCGCCCCCGCCGCCGACGGTCGAGCCGATCCCGGCCACGGCCGGATCAGCCATCACGATGTCGGCGAGCCGCTGCTGCAGCCCCAGCATCGACTGGAACGAGATGTCGGCGGAGGCCCGGGTCGCGCCGATGACGAAACCGGAATCGTCGGTCGGAAAATAGCCCTTGGGCACCTTGATGTAGAGGATCACAGTCAGCGCGATGGTGGCGAAAAACACGATCAAGGTCAGGAACGGAAAGACGAGCACGCCTCGCAACGTCCAGGCGTAGAAGCGGACCATGCGCGACAGCGCGCCTTCGACGATCCGGTCGAACCAGGTGGCACGATCGGAGATCGCCTCCTTGATGTAGTGCGCGCAGATCATCGGCGTGACCGTCAGCGACACCAACGTCGACACCACGATCGCAAAGGTCAGCGTCAGCGAGAACTCGCGCAGCAGCCGGCCGACGACGCCGTCCATGAAGATCAGCGGCACGAAGGCCGCCACCAGGGACAGGCTGATCGACAGCACCGTGAAGCCGATCTGGCGCGCGCCGTCGAGCGCGGCCCGCATCGGCGGCAGGCCATGCTCGAGATTTCGGTACATGTTCTCGATCATGACGATGGCGTCGTCGACGACGAAGCCGACGGAGATCGCCAGCGCCATCAGCGACAGATTGTCGATCGAGAAGCCTGCGAGCCACATCGCGGCACAGGTGCCCGCCAGCGCCAGCGGCACCGAGACGCCAGCGGCGACCGTCGGCACCAGCCGGCGCAGGAACACGAACACGACGACCATGACCAGCACCGCGGTCGCGAGCAAGGTCCACTGCATGTCCTCGACCGAGGCCCTGATCGTGCCGGTCCGGTCGACCAGGGTCGAGATCTCGATGCCGACCGGGATCCATGCCTTGAGCTCCGGGATCAGCGCCTTCACCCGATCGACGGTCTCGATCACGTTGGCGTCGCCCTGCTTGGCGATCTGGATCAGCACCGCCGGCTGCTTGTTGAACCAGGCGATCGAGCGCACGTTGCGCACGGAATCCTCGACGTCGGCGACATCCGACAGCCGGACGAAGCTGCCATTATTGCTCTTGATCAGGATGTCGCGGAATTCGGCCGCGGTCCGCATCTGCCGGTTGATGGCGATGGTCTCGCTCTGCCGTCCGCCTTCGAAGATGCCGACCGGCCCGATCGGATTGGCGTTGATGATGGCGGTTCTGACGTCGTCGGTCGAAATCCCCGCATTGGCGAGCGACACGGGATTGAGCGCGATGCGCACCGCCGGCTGATCGGCGCCGCTCACCGTGACATTGCCGACGCCAGGCACCTGGAACAGGCGCTGCGCGAGCACGGTGTCGGCGACGTCGTACATCGCGCTCGACGTCATCGTCTTCGAGGTCAGGGCCAGCACGAACACGGGCGCCGCCGCCGTATTTGCCTTGCGGAAGCGCGGCAAAGCCGGCAGGTCGCTCGGAAGGTCCGACAGCGAGGCGTTGATGGCGGCCTGGACGTCGCGCGCGGCCTTGTCGATGTCGCGACCGATCGAGAACTGGATCTGGATGTTGGTGGTGCCGAGCGAGCTCGTCGAGGTGATCTGATCGACGCCTGCGATCTCGCCGAGCCGCCGCTCCAGAGGAGCTGCGACGGTGGCCGCCATGACCGAAGGATCCGCTCCCGGCCGCGATGCGCTTACGAATATCGACGGGAAATCGACGTTCGGGACCGGCGCGACGGGCAGGAAGATGTAGGCGACGATCCCGATCAGGAAAAGGCCGATCGAGAGCAGCGTGGTGCCGACCGGCCGGCGAATGAACGGCTCGGAGATCGAAAACATCACTGGATGCCCTCGGTCGCGCCCGCGATCGGCGGCGATGGCAGGTCAGGCGCCGGCGGCAGCGCACGCTCCATGCGGCGATTGATGCGGTCGAGCGCCAGATAGATCACCGGCGTCGTATACAAGGTCAGCAGCTGGCTGAGCAGCAGGCCGCCGATGATGGAGATGCCGAGCGGAAAGCGCAGCTCCGAGCCGGTGCCGCTCTCGATCGCCAGCGGCAGCGCGCCGAACAGCGCGGCGAGCGTCGTCATCATGATCGGCCGGAAGCGTAAGAGACAGGCCTGCACGATCGCATCATAGGGCGTGCGGCTCTCGTGCCGCTCGGCCTCGAGCGCGAAGTCGATCATCATGATCGCGTTCTTCTTGACGATGCCCATCAGCAGGATGATGCCGATCAGCCCGATCACCGAAAGATCCTGGCCGAACAGCATCAGCGCGAGGATGGCGCCGACGCCGGCCGACGGCAAGGTCGACAGGATGGTGATCGGATGGATGTAGCTCTCATAGAGCACGCCCAGCACGATGTAGATCGTGACGATGGCAGCCAGGATCAGCCAGGGCTGGCCGGCCAGCGACTTGGCAAATTCGGCCGCGTCGCCCGAATAGACGCCGACGATGCTGCCGGGCATGCCAATGCGGGTTTCGGTGGTCCTGAGCGCCTCGACTGCCTCGCTCAGCGCGACACCCGGCGCCAGGTTGAAGCTGAGCGACACGGCAGGAAACTGCGCCTGGTGCGAGATCGCGAGCGGCGTCGTGGTGCGCTTCAGGGTCGCCACCGCCGACAGCGGGACCTGGCCGCCTGCCCCCGGCAGATAGAGCTTCGACAGGATCGAGGGATCGCGCTGGTACATCGGCAGCGCTTCCAGCACCACGCGGTACTGATTGGCCTGGCCGTAGATCGTCGAGATCTGGCGCTGCGCGAAGGCGTCGTTCAGCGTGTCGGTGACGCCCTGCAGGCTGACGCCGAGCTGGCCGGCGCGCTGACGGTCGATCGTCAGCTCGGCACGCAGGCCGCCTTCCTGGGCCTCGGACGAGGCGTCGCGGAACAACGGATCGCGCCGCATCTCCGCCACCAGCTGGTCTGCCCATTTCGACACTTCGGCGGCATCGGCGCCGGTCAGCGTGTACTGGTACTGCGAGCGGCTCGCCTGGGTCGAGATCTGCACGTCCTGGACCGGCTGGAAATACACGGTCATGCCGGGCACGCCAGACGTCTTCTGCTTCAGCCGGTCGATGACCTCGGCGACGCCGTCGTGCCGCTCGCCGAGCGGCTTCAACGTCATCACGAGACGGCCGACATTGGTGGTCGGGTTGACCGATCCGGCGCCGATCACCGAGACGACGCCGACCACGTCCGGGTCGGCCTGGATTGCGGCGGCTACATCTGCCTGGCGCTTCTTCATTTCCGCAAAGGACACATCCGGGCCGGCCTCAGTCACCGCCGTGATCGAGCCGGTGTCCTGCAGCGGCAGGAAGCCCTTCGGGGCGACGACGTAGAGCGCCAGCGTGGCCGCCAGCGTCGCGAAGGTCACGACGAGCGTCTCGGTCTGGCGCTCCAGCACCCAGAGCAGGCTGCGGTGATAGAGCGCCACCGTGCGGTCGATGAAGCGGCTGATCGCATTCAACCCCGGCAGCACCCACTCCTCGCTGGCATGCTTCAACAGCCGCGAGCACATCATCGGCGTCAGGGTCAGCGACACCACCGCCGAGGTGACCACCGCGATCGTTAGCGTCAGGGCAAATTCACGGAACATGCGGCCGACGAGCCCGGACATGAACAGCAGCGGAATGAACACCGCGATCAGCGACACCGTCAGCGATATCACCGTGAAGCCGATCTCGCGCGCGCCGCGCAGCGAGGCATTCATCGCGCTGTCGCCATTCTCCATGTGGCGCACGATGTTCTCGATCATGACGATAGCGTCGTCGACGACGAAGCCGGTGCCGATGGTCAGCGCCATCAGCGAGAGATTGTCGAGGCTGAATCCGGCGAAATACATCACGCCGAAGCTCGTGATCAGCGACAGGGGCAGCGCCACGCCGGCGATGATCGTGGCGCGCAGCGAGCGCAGGAACAGCAGCACGACCAACGTCACCAGCACCACGCTCAGCACCAGCGTGAACTGCACGTCGTGGACCGAGGCGCGGATGGTCACGGTGCGGTCGCTGACGATGGCGAGCTTCACGCCGGCCGGAATCGTCCGTTGCAGCTTCGGGATTTCCTGGCGGATCTGGCGCACCACCTCGATCACGTTGGCGCCGGGCTGGCGCTGGATGTCGAGGACGACCGCGGGGATACCCTGGTACCAGCCGCCGGTGCGGTCGTTCTCGAGCCCATCCATGATCGTGGCGACGTCGCCGATCGTGACCGGCGAGCCGTTGCGATAGGCGATGATGATCGGCCTGTAGGCGTCGGCGGCCGCAATCTGGTCGTTGGCCGTGATGAGATAGGCCTGCTGCGCGCCGTCCAGCGAGCCCTTGGGGCCGGAGACGTTGGCCCCCGCAATCGCGCTGCGCAGGTCTTCCATCGAGATGCCATAGGCGGCGAGCCGCGCCAGATCGGCCTGCACGCGGACCGCCGGCTTGAGTCCGCCGAGCACCGACACGCGGCCGACGCCGGCGACCTGGCTCAGCCGCTGCGCCATGATCGTATCGGCCAGATCGCTCATCGCCCGCAAGGACACCGTGTCCGAGGTCAGCGCGAGCGTTATCACCGGGGCATCCGCCGGATTGACCTTGGCGTAGGTCGGCGGATAGGGCAGCGACTTCGGCAGCACGCCGGCGGCGGCATTGATCGCGGCCTGGACGTCCTGGGTCGCGCCGTCGATGTCGCGTCCGAGATCGAACTGCAGCGAGATATGACTGACGCCGAACGAACTGGTCGAGTTCATGGCCGAGAGCGACGGAATCTGCCCGAGCTGGCGCTCCAGCGGCGCCGTGATCAGCGAGGCAATCACGTCGGGGCTCGCCCCCGGCAATTGGGTCGTCACCTGCACGGTCGGGAAGTCGACCTGCGGCAGGGCCGAGACCGGCAGCGCGAGGTAGCCGAGCAGGCCGCCGATCAGGAGCGCGACGCCAAGCAGCGACGTTGCGATGGGCCGGCGGATGAAGGGCTCGGAGACGCTCATCGCAACCTGCTCGTCAATCTCTCGCTCATGTCACGGCTGCGCTTTCGCGCCACGACCCGGCTCGCCACTCCCCTGCGGTGCGCTGCCCGGACCGGTCTGCTGCCCGCTCTGGCCCTCACCTTGCGGACGCCGGCGGCGTTCGCCGTCCTTCGGTCCCCCCTCCTGCGCCGCGCCACTCTCCTTCGCCAGATCCTTGTTCGCCTGATCCTTGCCTTGCGGATTGCGGCCGCGCTTGCGCGGCGCCAGATCGGCCTGCGGGGTCTGCTCGGCTCGGCCGACGACCACTTTGACGCCGTCGGCGAGATTGGCAAAGCCGGTCGTCACCACCCGGTCCGAAGGGCTCAACCCGCTCGCGATCACCGCCTCCGTCTCGTTCTGCTGGACGACTGTGACGGGATGCGCCGAGGCGATGTCGCCCTCGCCGATCACGTAGCTGAAGGTGCCTGCGGGCCCGCGCTGCACGGCGGACGTCGGCACCGTGGTCGCCTGCGACAAAGTCTCGACCTTGAGGCGGACATTGACGAACTGGCCGGGCCAGAGCTGAAACTTGGCATTGGGGAATTCGGCCTTCAGCTTCAACGTGCCGGTCGTTTGATCGACCTGGTTGTCGATGCCCCTCAGCATGCCGGTGTCGATCACGGTGACACCGTCATTGCCGAACACGTCGACGGCGAGCGGTCCCTTGCCGGCTGCGGCATTGACCCGCATGATCTGCTGCTGCGGCAGGCTGAATTGCACGGCGATCGGCTGCAGCTGGGTGATGACGACTAGGCCGGTGGCGTCCGAGGCGTGGATGATGTTGCCCTGGTCGACCTGCCGCAAGCCCGCGCGGCCCGAGATCGGGGCTACGACCTTGGTGTAGCTCAAGGTCGCTGCCGCATTGTCGATGGCAGCCTGGTCGGCCTTGATCAGCGCCTGCTGCTGGGCCACGACCGCACGTTGCGTATCGGCCTGCTGCTTGGAGCCGGCATTGCTGGCGGCGAGCTGCTCGTAGCGCGCGAGATCAATCTTCTGGTTGGCGAGCTGCGCCTCGTCCTGCGCCTTCTTGGCGACGGCCTGGTCGTACTGCGCCTGATAGATTGCCGAGTCGATCTCAGCGAGCACGTCGCCCTGCTTGACGTCCTGCCCTTCGACGAAGTTGACCGCGATCAGCTTGCCGTCGACCTGCGATCGGACGGTGACGGTATTGAGCGCGCGGACCGCGCCGACGCCGTCGAGATAGACCGGCACGTCCTTGATGACAGGCGTCGCGGCAAGCACCGGGACCGGCAGGTCTGGACGTGCGAAGCGATTGTTCTGCTGCTTCTGCTGCAGCGCAGTCCAGCCGATATAGCCGAGGCCGCCCAGGATCAACAGCGTGAGCGAGATCGAGACCATGCGGCGGCCGAAGCCCGATCGCGCGCGCTTCACCGTCCCAGCCGCTTTGTCGTCCGGTTTAAAGAGCATCGGCGGACTTCTCCATGCGCGGCTCCCAGCCGCCGCCCAACGCCTGGTAGAGGCTCACGATCGCTTGCAGCCGCGCGAGCTGGGCCTGCCATAGCGCGTCCTCGGCCTGGAACAGCGTCAATTGGGTGTTCAAGACGGTCACGATATCGGCAGTTCCTGCCCGCAACTGCTGCTCGGACAGCTCAAAGGCTCGGCGTGACGCCGCCACGACCTGCCGTTGCAGCTGCAGCCTGAGCGTCGTCTGCTTGATCGAGAACAGCGCATTGTCGACGTCGGTGAAGGCCTGGATCACCGTCTTGCGGTAGGTCTGCAGCAGCTCGTCCTGGCGCGCCCTCGCATTCTCGAAATTACCCAGGATCCGGCCGCCGTCAAAGATGGGCTGGGTCAGGCTTCCGGCGAGGCTGAAGAAGGCTGCGTGCGGCTGAAACAGCGACACCAGGGCCGAACTCTGATAGCCGCCATTCCCCGTCAGCTGAATGCTCGGGAAGAACTGCGCCCGCGCGCTGCCGACATTGGCGGTCGCCGACGCGAGCTGCGCCTCCTGGCGACGGATGTCCGGCCGCTGGGTCAGGATCTCGGACGGCAGCCCGGGCGTCACGCGCGGCGTCTTGATCTGGTCGAGCGAGCCGCCGATGACGCGAATGCTCTCGGGCGGACGCGACACCAGCACGGCCAGGGCGTTGCGATTCTGGTCGAGCGTCTGGCGCAGCGGCGGCACCGCCGCCTTTTGATTGGCGAGCACACTCTCCTGCTGGGCAACATCGAGGTCGTTGCCGGTGCCGGCCTTCTGACGCTCGCGGATGGCATCGAGCACACGGGTGGCGCTGGCGATGTTGCGCTCGGCGGTGCGCAGGCGATCCTGCGCCGCCAGAACCTGGAAATAGGCGTTGGCGACGGTGGCCAGCGTCGTCAGCTGGGTGACGTCCCGGTCGAATCGGTTCGCGACCGCGGTCTCCTCGGCAGCCTGCAGCGCGTCGCGATTCTGGCCGAAAAAGTCGAGCTGATAGCTCGCGGACAGCGAAGCCTGATAATTGACGACCTCACGGCCGCCATTTGTAAGCCCGCTGGAGCTCGATCCGGACGTGCGCGAATAGGTCTCCTGGCCCGTCGTCGACAGGCTCGGCAGCAGCGCCGCACCGGCCTGCCGCGCCAGCGCGTCGGCCTGCCTGAACCGCGCCACAGCTGCGGCGATGTCGAGATTGACGCTCTGCGCCTCTTCCATCAGCTGGGTCAGCTCGCGCGAGCCGAACCCCCGCCACCAGTCGAGGCTGGGCGGCACGGCCGTATCAGCGCCGGAGGCCGCCTTGTAGCGCCGGGGGATGTCAAGGGCGGGATCGGGAATATCCTGGGTCAGGAGGCAGCCGGCCGAGCTCGCCGCCAGTCCGATCGCAGCCAGCCAGCGCGCGAAGCGCTGCAGGCCGACCGACGCCCGGCTCCCCCGCTTGCCCGCGAGGCTGCGCGTGTCAGCGGACGCGCGGCAAGGCTCGTCGACGGCGATCGGCACGGTGGACACTGGCGTGATGCTTCCCTGTAATTCTTGCCTGTAATTCTTGGGAATCATACTAGCCGCAGGCCACGGCGCCGGACAGCCCTGCACCGGCCCTATCCCCGTCTCGCCAGGGCCTCGCTGCGCGCGGCAAAACCGACGAATCTTCCGTAATCCAGCGGGTTTTTGCATGAGCAAGAGCTCACGGCACGCGCCGCAAGCTTACCAAGATTTCATCTGTCAACCGCCGTTTTGAGCGGCGGTGTGACGCAGGAAACGCGGTCTGAAACCCTTTCGCGGGCGCCCCGTAACTTGACCATCGTCTACAGGGGGGCATTCATGCGAGTTGCGGTGATCGGAACGGGTATTGCGGGCAATGCCGCAGCCTGGTCCTTGTCGAAGCGTTATCCCATCACCGTGTACGAGCGCGAACTTCGCCCGGGTGGTCATAGCCACACAGTGACGATCGACTACGACGGGGCGCCGATCGCGGTCGACATCGGCTTCATCGTCTACAATGAGCTCAATTACCCGGAGCTCACGGCGCTGTTCGACCATCTCGGGGTCGAGACGGTCGAAAGCAGCATGAGCTTCGCGGTCACGGCCGATGCCGGCCGCTTCGAGTGGAAAGGCGGCGGCAACAGCTGGCTCGACACAGCCAAGGGACTGTTCGCGCAGCCGAGCAACCTGCTGTCGACGTCCTACCTCTGGATGCTGCGCGACATCCTCACCTTCAATCAACAGAGCTTCGCCGACTTCAAGGCCGGCCGCCTCGAAGGCCTCACGCTGAGGGACTATTTCCGCCGCAACCATTTCGCGCCGAGGCTCCTCACCGACTATCTTGCCCCGATGGGCGCCGCGATCTGGTCGGCCCCGGCCGCAGAGATGCTCGACTTCCCGGCCGAGAACTTCGTCGCCTTCTTCAGCAACCATCGTCTGCTGCAATACGACCGGCCGGTCTGGCGCACGGTGAAAGGCGGCAGCCGCCGCTACGTCGAGAAGCTGACATCGGCCTTTCGCAACCAGATGCGGCTTGGCAGCGCCGTGACGAACATCGAGCGCACGGCGCATGGTGTGATCGTCCAGGACAGTAGCGGCCGCAGCGACAACTACGATCACGTCGTGATCGCCGCGCACAGCGATCAGGCCCTGTCGATGCTGGGCGATGCGGACGAGCAGGAGCGTGAGGTGCTCGGCGCGATCAAATATTCTCCCAACACGATCTATCTGCATCGCGACAGCAGGCTGATGCCGAAGCGGCGCCGCGCCTGGGCCTCCTGGAATTTCCTGCGCTGGCAGCGCGAGGGGATGCCGCTCAACGACGTCGCGGTGACCTATTGGATGAACAATCTGCAGGGTATCGATGAGGACAAGCCCCTGTTCGTCAGCCTCAACCCGCCCTTCGCGCCGGACCCGGAACTCACCTTCGGCAAATATGTCTGCGAGCACCCGCAATACACGGCCGCAGCCTTTGCAGCGCAGAAGCGCCTGCCGGACATTCAAGGACGCCGCCACACCTGGTTCTGCGGGGCCTGGACCGGCTATGGTTTCCATGAGGACGGCCTCCGCTCGGGGCTGGCGGTCGCCGAGGCGCTCGGTGCCGGCGTGCCGTGGCGGACGCTTCCAGCAGAGCTAGCCGAGGCCGCGGAATAGGCGCGACATGGACACGGACAAATCGGGACAAGAGAACCGGACGGCGGCCGCCGCGCTCTATGTCGGTGAGGTCATGCATGCCCGCATGCGACCCGCCGCCCATCGTTTCCACTATCGCGTGATGAGCCTGCTGATCGATCTTGGCCGGCTCAGCGACGCGGACCGGCAATCCGCGCTGTTCGGGGTCAACCGCCGCGCGCTCTACAGCTTCTACGAAACCGACCACGGCCGGCGCGACGGCTCCTCGCTGCTCGCCTACGTCCAGGCCCGGGCGGCAGAACACGGCGTCGATCTCGCGGATGGACGCGTCCTGCTGCTGTGCTATCCGCGACTGCTGGGCTACGTGTTCAATCCGCTATCGGTGTATTTCTGCCATCGCAGCGACGGTACCCTGGCGCTGATGATCTACGAGGTCCGCAACACCTTCGGCGAGATCAATCCTTACGTGCTGCCGGTCAGGCCGGGTGAGCTGACGGAAGCCGGATTGCGCCAGGCGCAGGACAAGACCTTCTACGTCTCCCCTTTCATCGACATGGCGATGCGTTACCATTTTCGGGTTACGCTCCCAGAAGACAATGTAAAGTTGCGAATTCTCGAAACCGGCGTCGATGGCCCGCTGCTCGCGGCCACCTTCTTCGGCCGCCGATGCGCCCTAACCTCGCGTTCCCTGCTCGCGGCTTTCGTCTCGCTTCCGCTTGTCACCCTCAAGATCTTTGCGGCCATCCATTGGGAGGCGCTGCGGTTGTGGACCAAGGGCGCCCGCCTCGTCCCCCGCGGCGAAATCACCGTCAGCCCTGAAACCGATAGCGGCTTGGCGGGAAACAACAGCCA
>JBARNF010001307.1:0-1670 GCA_049802835.1 Bradyrhizobium sp. | reverse complement strand
GTCAGAGGCTGCGCGGCCGCGGCGTGCACGGACACGGCGAGCAGGGCTGCAACGCAGGCAACGCGCGCAGCCATCCCGGAGAATGGCATGAAAATGAACCTGTCTCGACGAGCGATGATGGACGGCTTGGCCGTCCGGCACGTGGCGTCAGGTCAGGTGTTTGGGCGGCGGAGACTCGGCCTCGGACAGAACGCCGGCGCGAAGCACCGGAATGGCCCAGTTGGTCGCGGCGACGATGTCAGCCGGAATGGCTGCGATGTGCAGCTGAGGCACGGCGGCCGAAAAGCAGCCATGGCAGTGATGGTCTGCCATGCCGCGCTGATCGGAGTGTCCGGCCGTGTCGAGCAGCGACACGATCTCCGGCTTGCCGGCAGAGGCATGGGCGACGTCGAGATCGCAGGCGCCGTGCAGCACGCCCGCGAGCAGATAGGCCAACATCACGCACAGCGCCGCGATCCGGCGCAGCATGCGCGGACGGCTCGTGAGATATCGTCGACCGATACTGCGCACCGCGCCCCCTGTCGGTGCAGCGGATAGCACGCGGCTCGCACCGTTGTCGATCAGCAACAATGTAACAAGGGGAACCGGGTCACAGCACGGCAAGCGCAGGAGCGAGGATCACGCAGGCCAGCAGCGCCAGGGCCGCCGCGCTGCAGCGATAGCCGAACGTCGCCGGCACGCGGCCGCCGAGACCGCGACGCAGGGTCGCGCCGAGCAGGATCCAGGCGCCTCCGATCAGCATGGTCGAGACGCCGAGTGCGATCAGGAACGGAAGCAGGCTCGCGGCATCGGCTGCCGACGGCAGCAACGTGAAGGCGAAGATGATGGCCTTCGGATTCAACAGCGTCGTGATGAGCACGCGACGGGACGTGACCGGCGCAACATCAACGGCGGAAGCGCTGCCATCGCGCCAGAGCGCGACCGCGAGGTGCAGCAGGTACAGCACGACCGCGACCCGCAGAGCATGCCCGACGAGCGGTGCGGTCGCGATGACCGGACCCAGCACGACGCGCAACGTCAGGATCGCGAGCAGGTAGCCGGCAAGTTCGGCCAGGAGCAGATGAACGGAATCGCGTACGCCCCGGCTCGCGCCCGCAGTCGCCAGCAGCGTGTTGGTCGGGCCGGGCGTTGCGAGCAGAGCCGCAGCCGACAGAACGAAGATCAGCAATTCCATGCCGCTACCCACCACGCACGCAATAAGGCCGCCTTGACCAGGGTCAATATCACGGCGGCACCATGCCGGTGGGCTTGATGGTCGTGTGCGACCCCGTGCCGTTCTTGGTCACCTGTCCTTTGACCTGAGCGTTTGGTCCCACTTTCCGGCACCGCTCGCTCGTAGGTCATTCGTTGATATCTGCGCTACCGGCGGTACACCGTGCCGCATGAGCGCCCCGTATTGGCGGCATGCAGTGCGCTTGATTGACTTGGGGCCTCTGCCCTCTAAGGTTCGCGCCGCCGGATATTGAACTGCGACTGATCATGGCACGGCCGCCGCGCCCGCGCGCGAGGCAACGATGATCGCGGCGCGAAGGATCGGATACGAATGACTTTGGCGATGAGCTGGGACGAGTGGGCCCGGCATGATGGCATGGCGCTCGCAGCACGCGTCAAGAGCGGCGAGCTGACCGCGGCGGAATTGGCAAGCCAGGCGGCTGCGGGAATTGCCAAGG
>JBARNF010001306.1:0-3611 GCA_049802835.1 Bradyrhizobium sp. | reverse complement strand
CCTCCGGCCGCCACGACGGCCGCCGCGACGCCGGCTGCCGAGCCCACCCGCGCGATGCGGACGACGTCGAGATCCTCGCGATCAGGACGCGCCACGAAGCCAAGCAGCAAGAGCTGGACTGAAGCCCGCATCGTTCGCGAGTTGCACCGCCACGGCATCTCCTGGTGAACGAACCCCCGATCAAAAAAAGGCCGGGCGAGGGCCCGGCCGTTTCGCTTGAGATCAATGCGCAGCGGAGGATCACTGCGAGATGGTCTGGATCACGCTCGATATCGGCCGCGCGTTGGTCATCGTCGTCGGCAGCTTCGGATCCTGGCCGATCATCGCGTCATATTCCGGCAGCGTATCGAGCGTGCCCTTCGGCTTCATTGCCACGACCCTGTAGCCGCCGGCCTTGAGCCGCCGCAGCAGGGTCGGCAGCGCCAGCGCGGTATTCTTCTGGAAGTCGTGCATCAGGATGATGCCCTTGCCCTTCTTGTCGAGCCCGGTCATCACCGTGTTGACGACCTGATCGGCATCCTTGGAGCGGAAGTCGAAGCTGTCGACGTCGCAGGAGAACATCGCGACGTTGCGCTCGCCGAGATAGGCGACCGCGGACGGCCGGTGCTGCAATTGCGGGAAGCGGAAGAACGGCGCCGGGTTGGTGCCGAGCGCGAATTTGACCGCGCTGAAGCCCTTCTCGAGCTCCTCTTTCGCCGACTGATCGGTCATCTTCTTGCCGTTGAGATTGGCGTGCGACCAGGTGTGCACGCCGACGACGTGCCCGGCCGCCAGCACCTGGCGCAGAATCTCAGGATGATAGGTCGCGTGCTTGCCGATCGAGAAGAAGATGCCGGTGGTGCATTCGTCGGCCAGCGCCTTCAGCACCGCCGGCGTGTTGACCGGCCACGGGCCGTCGTCGAACGTCAGCACGACCTCGCGGTCGGCAAGGAAGTCGAACTGCTTGAAGTGGTCGAGGCCGAAGCCGGGGCCACCGGTGGTGTCGACCACGACGGTGCGGGAGATGCCGAGCGCATCCGGATTGGCGCAGGTCGATTTCGGCAGCGTTGGCGCCGGGGGCGGCGGTATCGGTCTGGCCGGGACGGTCCCGGTGTACTCGACATCGTCCTTGGCGGCGCTCTTGGTGGCGAGCCTGTTGGCAGGCGCAGCTGCCGGCTCGGACGACCTGGCCGCTGCGATCTGCGCCGCGGCCTTGGCGGCGCTGGGCTTCGAGAGGTAGTACCACACACCGGTGATCGCCAGCGCCCCGACGACGGTGGCCAACAGCAAGCCTAACGCATTACGCATGGTTACTCTTCCCGAAAACGCGAGACACCCGATGGCGGACGCAACGCTGTCCGCCCCGTTCAATTAGCTTCCATTAGTGCCAACGAATCCTTAACGCGGTGCCAACACGGCCTGGATCGGCCAAGATTTCCAGGACGATGCACGCGCAAGATCGGGAGTTCACCGGAGCGACATGTCGCCGCGCCCACGCAGCTCTGACCGCAAGGCGCGGGATCGCGATCTACGCGTGACCCGCATCACGGTTGCGGGAGAAGGATCAGGCCATGATGGGCGCATTGAAACACCGGGCCCCGCGATGATGCGGCGCCGATGGGAGCGAGCCATGACGAAGTCCTTCAATCTCCTGCGCAACGCCGTTCTGACGGTCGTCAGCGTCGCCGCCGTCTCGACCTTCACCTCGAGCGCTAGCTTCGCGTTCAGCGCCGAGGCGCAGCAGATGTGCACCGGGGACGCGTTCCGTCTCTGCAGCAGCGAGATCCCCAACATCCCGGCGATCACCGCCTGCATGATCAAGAACCGCTCGTCGCTGAGCTCCGGTTGCCGCACCGTGCTCGACCGCGAGGTCTCCGGCCGGAGCGGCAAGGTCGCCGCGGCTGGCGACGCCAATTGAAGTCCGCTTCCTGCTCCCTGCAGCGCGCCGCGGCTGCGACCGAGGCGCTTGCGACGGCCGGTTGTGACGCCTAAAAGCGCCGCCAAACCTTCAATGCCGGGAGCGAGGCGTCGGTCATGAGCAGAATCTTGGTGGTCATTCCTTTGGTCCTGATGGCGTCAGCGGCGTCAGCCCAGCAGCAGCCCGGCCAGGATGCCTGCGCGCGCGACGTCTCACGGCATTGCCGGGCGGTGATGGGCAACGGCGACCAGGCGGTCCTCGCCTGCCTCAAGGAGCATCGGACCAAGCTGTCCAAGGCCTGCGAGAAGGTGCTGACCGAGCACGGGCAGTAAGAGCTGCCGGTGTTGAGGAACAGCGCGCGACGAAAGCCCGGCTTGAGCGCCTCTCATTGTAAACGACGGGCTGGTCCCTCGCTGCCAGAGCCAGATGGCGCGGCATCTGGCGAATTTCGAAAAAACTTTTCGAATCGAAATCTTCTGCAGGCGCCTCGCTGGTGAGCAAGCGATTCTGCCTATATCAACACCAAGCGAAGAGAGAGAATAAAGTTCTACAAGTCGCAGCGCTGGATTCCGACTGGTACCGAGGCGGGAATTGAACTTTTAGCAAAATATGCTATTTTGATAGCGTCGTTGTCAGATCCCATTTCGCCTTAGGACCACAGACCATGAGTAGCGCCCTAGAAGCATTCATGCGCTGGTGGAACTCGCTTGCGCTTCGCAATGGAAAGTTGAAGTTTAGGAATCAGCGCGAGGCCGCTGAGTTTGTCCGGCGCGTCCAAAACGAAAACGGCGGGCCGAACGCAAAGATTATTGCCATGCGGCAGAAGTACGTTGAAGTGAATCGTGCCAAGCAAGAGCGGGACACCTCTCAACCTGACGAGAGTTTCGATCGAGCCGTTCTCGGATAGAGCGGTCGTAAACCGCTTCTCGTGCGGCAAACGACCGCTCGATGGTTTTCTGAAGAACAAGGCCAAGAAGGTCGTTCGGAGATGCGAACATCGCGTTTTTTTGCGCGTACCTCGACACATCGCCTCTCGTCATTGGCTACTATGCACTGCAATTAGGAAACGAAAGCGTTTCGGAATTGCCGGATGCCAACAAGGACAATTATCTGAAGAACTACACAGCGTTCCCAGCTGTTAATCTCAGTTTCGTGGCCGTCGACGGAAATTGCCAGAGGCAAGGGCTGGGGCAATATCTCTTGATGGGACGTCTTCGCTCGTGTGGCGGCGATTGCCGAACATGCCGGGTTCTACGCTCTAACGCTGACGTTGCTCGCCGACGATTCGACGGCTTTTTATCAGAGCTTGAATTTCACGATCTATTCCGAAAACTTGAAGCATCCGAAGATGCTGTATCCTCTGGAAGACATCTTGACGCTTGTGCAAGGAACCTGATTGGTTCGCGGCAATAGGTCCCATTGAGCGCCTGAAATCGACTTGCTCCGAGGTCGGGCAAGTAGCCGTCGATCACCGTTCGCCGTCGTACGCCTCGCAATTCCGAATAAATCTCATATGAACGCCGCTCCTCGAAGGTCGCGGCGTTCGCCTACGGCCCGCTCCGGGCTGCGGTCGCGACGGCCGGCGCTTGCTCGGCGGTCCGGTCGATGTCATCCTTGGCGCGGACCGAGCCGAATGGCCGCTCCAGCATGCGGCGGATGCGCACCGGATCCGGCCCGATGTGGAAATCGATCGCACGCTGGTGCAGCTCGCGCT
>JBARNF010001305.1:0-1750 GCA_049802835.1 Bradyrhizobium sp. | reverse complement strand
CTCACGCCCCCTGATACTCCACCTCCTCCGACGTACCGCGGTCGAGCACGGCTTTCGCCTTGGCGTAGTCGAGGTCGTTCTCCCACGCCGCCACCACGACGGTCGCGACGCAATTGCCGATCAGGTTGCCGACGGCCCGGGCAATGCCGACGAACCAGTCGACCGAGAGCACGAGCACCAGGCCGATCGCGGGGATTGCCGGCACGGCGCCGAGCGTCGCCGCCAGGATCACGATGGCAGAGCCTGGCACGCCATGCGCGCCCTTCGACGTCACCAGCGACACGCCGAGCACCAGCAGCAGGTCGCTCACCGACAGCGGCGTGTTGGTCGCCTGGGCGATGAACACCACGGCCAGCGTCAGGTAGATCGAGAACGCATCGAGGTTGAACGAGTAGCCCGTGGGAATGACGAGGCCGACGACCTCCTGCTTCACCCCCATCGCCTCGAGCTTGCGCATGATCTGCGGCAGCACGGAATCCGACGACGCCGTCGCCAGCACGATCAAGAGCTCCTCTTTCAGGTAGCGCAGGAACTTGAACAGGCTGAGCCCGGCGATGCGCATGACGATACCGAGCGCGATGACCACGAACAGCGCCACCGAGACGTAGAACAGCACGACCAGCGCCAGCAATTGCTTGAGCGAGCCGACGCCATATTTGCCGACGGTGAAGCCGATGGCGCCGAGCACGCCGAGCGGCGCCACGCGCACGATCAGCCCCATTGCCTTGAACAGCACCTTGGCGACGGAGTCGATCAAGTTGACGACGGGCTTGCCGGGCTCACCGACCAGCGCCAGGCTGACGCCGAAGATCACCGCAAAGAAGAGAACCTGCAGCACGTCGTTGCGGGCGAAGGCATCGAACGCGGTCGGGGGAATGATGTTGAGGATGAATCCGCCGAAACCGCCGCCCTGCAGCTTGTGCGCGTTGTCGGCGAAGCTCGCGAGCTGCTTGGCATCGAGCTTGGAGACGTCGATGTCCATGCCGTGGCCGGGCCCGAACAAAAGCGCCAGCACGATACCGAACGCGAGCGCGACCGTGGTCATGCCCTCGAAATAGATCAGCGACTTGACGCCGACGCGGCCGACCTTCTTGAGATCACCGGCGCTGGCGATGCCATGCACGACGACACAGAACACGATCGGCGCGACGACCATCGCGATCAGGCGCAGGAAGGCGTCGCTGAAGAATTTGAGCCCCTGCCCGGTCTCCGGCGCAACGACGCCGATGAGGATGCCGAGCACGAGCGCCGCCACCACCTGGAAGAACAGCGAGCCGAACAGGCCGCCCTTCGGCGCCGCCGTCCCCGCCACGCTCACATCCGTTGCCGCCATCGAAGTCTCCCCACCAACAAGTACCGCGCGCCCCACGCACGCCCCTAGGACCACTCTGGCGGTGGAACTTTTGAAAGGCAACGGCAGCCGCGCCGCAAATTGAGGCTATTACTGCCAATTGGAAAGTCATGCTCAGAGGGTGACGAAATGAGCTCATCCAATCGAGTCGGCCGTGTTTGAATCTTCTGATCGCCCATGGAACGCGCGGATCGTGCGTCGCGCTGGGTGCACCTCGCCCCGCTTGCGGGGAGAGGTCGGATTGCATCGAAAGATGCAATCCGGGTGAGGGGGTACAGGTCCAACCATTCACACTTCCCGTGCGTCTGCCCCTCACCCCAACCCTCTCCCCGTAAGAACGGGGCGAGGGAGCGCACCGACGTCGCGGCGCTGGCTCGGGTCCGTCTCTCAGTCTTTGTT
>JBARNF010001304.1:0-4733 GCA_049802835.1 Bradyrhizobium sp. | reverse complement strand
CGATGCGCGCGAAATAGGTGTCAGGCGGTGACGGCATGAACGGCAGGCCGGCGTCGCGCAAACCTTCCACGGTGGCGTAGATGTCGCGGGCGCCGCAGGCGATGTGCTGGATGCCCTCGCCGCGATAGATGGTGAGATACTCCTCGATCTGACCAGAATCACCGGCGTCCTCGTTGATCGGAATCCGGATCTTGCCGTCGGGGCTGGTCAGCGCCCGCGAGAACAGGCCGGAGGCGCGACCTTCGATGTCGAAGAAGCGGATCTGGCGGAAGTTGAACAGCTTCTCGTAGAAGCCGGTCCACACGTCCATGCGGCCGCGATGCACGTTGTGGGTCAGGTGATCGATGTAATGGAGCCCGGCGCCAACAGGGCGCGGGTCGCGCGCGCCGATCCAATCGAACTCGAGATCATAAGCGGAGCCCTTGGCGCCGTAACGGTCGACCAGATAGAGCACGCTGCCGCCGATGCCCTTGATCGCGGGCACGTCGAGCGCTTTCTGCGCGGGCAGGAGATCGGCCGGCTCCGCGCCGAGCGTGATCGCCCGCGCATAGGCCGCCTTGGCGTCGACGACGCGGAACGCCATCGATGGCGCGCAGGGACCATGCGCGGCGACGAAATCATGGCCGTGGCTACCGGCCTCCTCGTTGACCAGGTAGTTGATGTCGCCCTGGCGATACAGCGTGATCGCCTTGGTCCGGTGGCGCGCGACGGCGGCGAAGCCCATCAGCCGGAATAGCGCGTGCAGCTGCTGCGCATCGGGATGCGCGTACTCAACGAACTCGAAGCCGTCGGTGCCCATCGGGTTGTCGGCGGAGATGGTGGCAGGCGGCGCATCGTGCGGAAATGGACCCATCGATGGAATCTCCCTGATCGAGGTAACCCGATCATCCTCCGAATCCCGCGCACATGGCATGCAAACCATTGTCATTATCGTCGAGATATGCACGATCTATGCACGATCAGAGGAAATTACGCATGATTTCGGTCGACAGCTTCGATCTCAAGATCCTGGCCGCGCTGCAGGACGACGGCCGGCTCACCAACCAGGAGCTGGCCGATCTCGCCGGCCTGTCGGCCTCGCAGTGCTCCCGGCGCCGGATGCGGCTGGAGGAGGACGGCGTCATCGCGGGCTACCGGGCGCAGCTCGCCAGCCAGGCGCTGGGCTTCGAGCTGATCGCCTTCATCCAGATCACCTTGGCGACGCATTCGCCCGACAACGCCCAGAAATTCCGCGCGCTGGTCGACCGCGTCGACGACATTCAGGAGGCCTATGCGCTGACCGGCGATTCCGACTACCTGCTCAAGGTTGTTTTGCGCGACCTCAAGAGCCTGTCGGACATCGTCAACAACGTGCTGATGCCGCACCAGAGCGTGGCGCACGTGCGCTCCTCGATCGTGCTCGACCGGCTCAAGGAGAGCGCCAAGCTGCCGCTGTCGGCGCTGAAGCCCGGCTGACGAGGCCATCACGGCGATGGCGCAAATCGAGGGAAATGCGCCATCCTCATTTTTGCGCAATTTTGCGACACTCCGCAGACTTCACCACCCTGCGAGACGACGATGGCGCTGCAGCTCCGGCCCAACTGCGAATATTGCGACAAGGACCTGCCGCCGAGCGCGAGGGACGCGCGGATCTGCTCCTATGAATGCACCTTCTGCGCGGATTGCGTGGAGACGAAGCTGTTCAACGTCTGCCCGAACTGCGGCGGCGGCTTTGGGCCGCGGCCGATCCGGCCGGCGCGGGAATGGCGGCCGGGCGTGTGCACGACAAAACAGGTGCCGTCGGACAAGCGCGTACATCTGAAGTATGCGACGGGGGACGTTGCGGCATTCGTGGCGGGCATCCGCAACGTGGTGCCGGCGGAACGCTGAACTCTCTCCTCGTCATTCCGGGGCGCGCGAAAGCGCGAGCCCGGAATCCATAACCACGATTGGGAGCGTGGGTCGAGCGCTTGGCCACGGGTGGCATGCATCATCGCATCTGCCCGTGAATATGGATTCCGGGCTCGCGCTACGCGCGCCCCGGAATAACGGCGGTGGTTGGGATGGCTACTCGGCCGCCACGATCGTGCCTTCGACCTCGCCGAAGCCGACGCGATAGCCGTCGCCCTGGCACCAGCCGCGCATCACGAGCGAATCGCCATCCTCAAGGAACGTGCGCTTCACGCCGCCGGCGAGCTCGACCGGCTCCGTGCCGTTCCAGCTGATCTCCAACAGGCTGCCGCGCTGATGCTTCTCGGGACCGGAGATCGTGCCGCTCCCTAGGAGATCGCCGACGCTCATCGCGCAGCCGGACGACGCATGATGCATCAGTTGCTGCACGCTCGACCAGTACATGTATTTGAAATTGGTCTGCGAGATGGTCTGCGCGGCGTTGCTGCCGGCTGCGCGCAGCGCCACGTCGAGTCCGAGATCGTAGTTCTGCGCATGCGTCTGCTGCAGATAGGGCAACGGCGCCGGATCCTGCGCCGGCCCCGTAACACGGAACGGCTCCATCGCCTCACGCGTCACCACCCATGGGCTGATCGAGGTTGCGAACGCCTTGGCCTGGAACGGCCCTAGCGGCACGTATTCCCATTGCTGGATGTCGCGCGCGCTCCAGTCGTTGAGCAGCACGAAGCCGAAGATCATCGCTTCCGCCTGCGCTTCGGTCAGCATCTCGCCGAGCGGCGACGACTGGCCGACCACGACACCCATCTCGAGCTCGAAATCGAGCCGCTTGCACGGGCCGAAGCTCGGCACCTCGGCGGTCGGCGGCTTCAGCTGGCCGCGCGGCCGCCGCACCTTGGTGCCCGAGACGACGACGGTCGAGGCACGACCGTTATAGCCGATCGGCATGTGCAGCCAGTTCGGCTGCAGCGCATTGTCCTTGCCGCGGAACATCACCCCGACATTGGTGGCGTGCTCCTTCGACGAATAGAAATCGGTGTAGCCGGCAACCTGAAGCGGCAGATACAGCGTGACGTCCCGGCGCGGCAGCAGCGCCCGGCTGCGCAGCAGCTTGTCGTCGCGCAGCCGCGGATTGTCGTGCCGCAGCAGCGCACTGATCGCAGCGCGGGTCTTGGACCACACGGCGGGGCCAAGCGCCATGAAGGCGTTGAGCGAGGCCTGCGCGAACACCTCATAGGCCGGCGACAGGTCGAGCAGGCCGTCGTCCTCGAGCACGGCGAGGTCGAGCACGACATCGCCAATGGCAACGCCGACGCGGGGCTTGGGCGAGTCCGTGGCTGAGAACACGCCATATGGCAGGTTCTGGATCGGGAAGTCGGACGCCGGATCGACCGGAATGAAAGAGCGGAGCGAGGGATCGTTGGGGTGGGGCAAGATGCGTCTCCGATAGACGTCGTCATGCCCGGGCTCGACCCGGGCATCCACGTCTCAACGCAGGGAAAGAAAGGCGTGGATAGCCGGGTCAAGCCCGGCCATGACGGCGTCGAAGATAGTCGTGGCTACGGCCCGGTCGGATCGAAGCGCTTCTCGAGGCCATTCCAGCAGTCGGCATAGTCCGGCTGCAGCGTGCCGGCCTCCGCCGCATGCTTGGTGATCCGCTGCGGGAAGCGCGTCTCGAACATGAAGGCCATCGTGCCCGTGAGCTTGACCGGCTTCAACTCGCCATTGCTGGCGTGATCGAAGGCCTCGCGATCCGGTCCGTGCGGCAGCATGCAATTGTGCAGCGACATGCCGCCGGGAACGAAGCCTTGCGGCTTGGCGTCATAGACGCCATAGATCAGGCCCATGAACTCCGACATGATGTTCATGTGATACCAGGGCGGACGGAAGGTGTTGTCGGCCACCATCCAGCGCTCCGGGAAGATCACGAAATCGATGTTGGCGGTGCCGGCCGTTTCCGACGGCGAGGTCAGCACCGTGAAGATCGACGGAGCGGGATGATCGAAGCCGATGGCGCCGACCGGCGAGAACGTCCGCAGATCATATTTGTAAGGCGCGTAGTTGCCGTGCCAGGCGACGACGTCGATCGGCGAGTGCTTCAGCTCAGTCTTGAACAGCGCGCCGCCCCATTTGACATAGAGCTCGGTCGGCGTGTCCCTGTCTTCATACGAAGCCACCGGCGTCAGGAAGTCGCGGGCGTTGGCAAGACAGTTGGCGCCGATCGGGCCGCGCTCCGGCAGGGTGAAGGCGCCGCCATAGTTCTCGCAGAGATAGCCGCGCGCAGGTCCCTCCGGAATTTCGACCCGAAACTTGACACCGCGCGGGATCACGACGATCTCGCCGGGCTCGGCCGCGATGCGGCCGAACTCGGTGACGAAAAGCAGCCGGCCCTGCTGCAGCACGAACATCAGCTCGCCGTCGGCATCGTAGAAATGCTGATCGACCATCGATTGGGTGATGACGTAGACATGCGTGGCCATGCCGGCCTGCGTGGCCGCGTCGCCCGCCGTCGTCATCGTCTGCACGCCCTGCAGGAACGTGACATCGCCGGGCGGAATCAGCGCGGGATCCCAGCGCAGCTGCTGCACCGTGATCTCCTGCTCGTGACACGGCGCCGTGCGCCACAGTCCGGCGTCCACCTTCGCGAAGCGGCCGGAGTGCTTCACCGAGGGCCGGATGCGATAGAGCCACGAGCGCTCGTTGGAGCCGCGCGGCGCGGTGAACGGCGAGCCGGACAGTTGCTCAGCATAGAGCCCATAGGCACAGCGCTGCGGCGAGTTGCGCCCCAGAGGCAGCGCGCCGGGCAGCGCCTCGGTCTCGAACGAATTGCCGAAGCCGGACATGTA
>JBARNF010001303.1:0-1860 GCA_049802835.1 Bradyrhizobium sp. | reverse complement strand
TGCTGGACAAAACGAACGGCCGGCGCCCGAGACGCTGGCCGCATGTGGTCGAAACGCCGGGTTAGTTGCCGGGGTTCTTGACCATGCCGCGCCAGTCGATCGCCTTGGCGGCGAAGTCGAGCCGGCCCTTGATTTCGATGCCATCCACCTCGAAGCCGAGACGGCTCTCGGTGTAGAGGCCCTCCTCGCCTTCGAGATAGGCGTATTCGATGGTGTCGATCAGCGCCGGGTCGGCGAAGACGTACCAGGCATTGCCTGACAGCCGGGCCTCGGTGATCTGCAGCAGCGAGCCCGCAAACGGATTCACCTGGGCGTTCTGCGTCGGATAGAGCGTCGTGGCCAGGAACTGCTGGCACTCGGTTTCCTTGTCCGGCGACACCACGATGAAGGCCGGGGTGAGGTTCAGCGGCTCGGCATCGGCCGCCTTGAGCGCCAGGCCCTTCTGCTTGCGCATCAGCGACCGTGCTTCGTTGAGCGAGGCGATCGCGATCGCAGCACCCGTGCCGAGATTGCCGTGCTTGGCATCGAACAGCGGGGTATTGTCGCCCATCTGCGGGTTGCTCAGGATGATCGCCCAGAACAGGGAGGACTCGGTTTCGGCCGCGGCACGGCCGAGCAGCATCGGCAGCCGGTCGAAGGCGCCGAGGTCGTCATTGATCAGCGATTGCCGGGTGATCGCGACGATGCGGCCATAGGTGGCCAGCGCGTACTGTTCCTTGCCGTCGCCCAGCGCCGCATGCTGGTACTCGCCGCCTTCCTTGACGGGCTTGAACTGCGGCAGGTTGGACAGCTGCACGATCGCGCGGGCCTTGAAGTCGGGCGCGTTGTTCTGGCGCGACAGCTTTTTCCAGTGCTGCGGCGCGACCTGATAGGCCATGCGCAGCCGCTTGGACACGACATTGGCTAGGATCGCCGGGAAGTCCGATGTCGCCATCATGCCGCCGGCACGGGTCAGGCCGGAGTCGAGCCCGAGCAGGCGTGTCGCCAGCTCCATCTTGCCGAGGCCGCGCAGACGCTGGCCGGTGGTCTGCTCGAAATAGACCCGGCCCATTTCCATCAGCGACATGCCGCGCCACTCCCGCGCGGCGTCGTCGAGTTGGATCGCCTGCGGGTTGGCGCGATGCAGGATCGCGTTCTCCAACGCCGCGCGCATGGTGTCGCGCTCGTCGGTGATCACCTGGACGCGGGCCGAGATCGGGGTCTCCGCGGCGCGGGCCGCGATGGCGTTGAGGACGGCAGAGCGCACGGTATCGACCGCAGTACCCGAGCTGATGTGGGTGGCGGCGAAGTCGGCCGGCATGCCATGGCGCAAGGCGAGCGTGGTGATTTCGGCGACGCGAGCGCGCTCGGCCTCGACAGCGCTGCGCACGGCACCATCGGTCGCCGCCGGTTCGCCAGGCGCGGTCACGGCAACCGGCGCAGCGCGGGTTTCGGTCACAGCTGGGCTTACGCCAGCTGCAAGGGTCTCAGGCTCCATTGTGGACTCCCTCTGGTCGGGCGCAGCCCGCTTGATGATGATGGGAAAGGTTTCGTCGGTGCTGCGCACCTGGGCGCCGGCATCCGCGGGGATGGTGACGAAGGACACCTCGAACGGCGTCCATCGGGTGGCGATGCGCTTTTCGACATCGCCCTTTTTCTGCGGCTCCTCGACGCGCAGCTCATCGATCGCGTAGCCGACGGAGACGTTGCGGATGATGCCCTCGGACACCATGGCGAACATGCGGTCCGCGCCCTCATCGACGCCCTTGCTCGGAAAGCGGATCAGCGCCCGCCCCTCGCTGCCGTCGATCCAGGCCTTTTCGATCACGCCGACCTGGCTTGCCGTGCGGTAGGCCGAATGGCTGTCGAGTGCCGGCGCCC
>JBARNF010001302.1:0-3990 GCA_049802835.1 Bradyrhizobium sp. | reverse complement strand
TCAGAACAGACAGGAATAGGCTGATGCGCAGATTATCGGTCCTGAGCTTGATCGCCGCGATGGCGTGGCAGGCGGCGCCGGCCCGCGCGGAGATGCTGACGGTGTCGCCGCGGCAGGTGGCCGACGAGAAGGCGGTGTTCGCGACGGTCGAAAGCATCAGCGTGGTGCCGGCGCGTGGCCGCATCGGCGGCACGATCGCGCAACTGTCGGTGCGCGAGGGTGATGCCGTCAAGCGGGGCCAGCCGATCGCGCTGATCGGCGACGAGAAGCTCGCACTGCAGCTCAAGTCGCTCGATGCGCAGATCCAGGCACTGCAGGCCCAGGCCAATCAGGCGCAGATCGATTTCACCCGAACCGAAGGGCTGGTGGAGCGCGGCACCCTGCCACGGGTCAAGCTCGACGAGACCCGCACGTCGCTCAACGTCGCCGACAACTCGCTGCGAGCCAAGATCGCCGAACGCGCGGTCGTCAATCAGCAGATGACCGAAGGCCAGGTGCTGGCCCCCGATGACGGTCGCGTGCTGAAGAAGCTCGTCACCGTCGGTTCGGTCGTGCTGCCAGGCGATCCCGTCGTCACCATCGCGCAGCAGAACTTCAAGCTGCGGCTGCGGGTACCTGAGCGTCATGCGCTGTTCCTGAAGGCCGGCGACAAGGTCCGCCTGGATGGCGCCGAGTTCGGCGAGACCTCGGACAAATGGGGCGTGATCGACCTAGTCTATCCGCAGATCGAGGAAGGCCGGGTCGTCGCGGACGCGATCGTCACCGGCCTCGGGGAATATTTCGTCGGCGACCGGTTGCGCGTTTGGATCTCCGGGGGCAAGCGCGACGCCTACGTGATCCCTGCGCGTTACGTCACCACGCGGTTCGGCATCGACTACGTCCAACTGCAGCAGGGGCCGCAGAACGTGAGCATTCCCGTGCAGCGCGGCCGCGCTTTGCCGAGCGCCGATCTTCCGGATGGCCTCGAAATCCTGTCCGGCCTGCGTGCCGGCGACCAATTGGTGCAGCCGTGAAACTGGGATTGTCAGGCAAGCTCACCCAGGCGACCATCGCCTCGCCGCTGACGCCGCTGTTCCTGCTGGCGGCGCTCGTGGTCGGCCTCATCGCCGTGGTCGTGATTCCCCGAGAGGAAGAACCGCAGATCAGCGTGCCGATGGTCGACATCCGCATCAACGCCGACGGCCTGCGCGCGCCCGATGGCGTCGAACTCGTCACCAAGCCGCTGGAGACCATCGTCAAGGCCATCGACGGCGTCGAGCACGTCTATAGCCAGACCGAGGATGACCGCGTCATGGTCACCGCGCGGTTCCTGGTGGGCACCAAGTTCGACGACGCGATGCTGCGCGTCCATGAGAAGATCCGCGCCAACCTCGATCGCATTCCCGTCGGTATTTCGGAGCCGCTCATCGTCGGACGCGGCATCAACGATGTGGCCGTCACTGTGCTGACGTTGTCGCCGAAGCCGCAGGCCGCCGAGCGCTGGTCCGACAAGGATCTCTACGAGCTCGCCGACAAGCTGCGCTCCGAGCTGACAAAGGTCGACAATATCGGCCTGACCTACATCTCCGGCGGCGGCGCGCAGCAGATCCGGGTCGAGCCGGATCCCGAGAAGCTCGCACTGTTCGGGGTTACGCTGCAGCAGCTCGTCGGCAAGGTGAAGGACGCCAACCGCTCGTTCCAGGCCGGCGACGTCCGCGATGCCGGCATCGTGCGCAATGTCACCGCGGGGCAGACGCTCACCGGAATCCCAGACATCGGCCTGCTGCTGATCTCGACGCGGGACGGCCGCCCCGTCTATGTGCGCGACATCGCGACCGTCATCGTCGGTCCCAATCTCGCCGAGCATCGGGTCTGGGACGATGCCCGCAGCGACAAAGGCGAGTGGCATCGTGTGCCAGCGGTGAGCCTCGCACTCGCCAAGCGCGCCGGCGCCAATGCGGTCGTGGTGTCGCATGACATCGCGCATCGCCTCGAGGGACTCAAGGCGAGGCTCATTCCCGACGACGTCGTGGTCACCGTGACCCGCGACTATGGCGAGACGGCCAACGAGAAGGCCAACGAGCTCTTGTTCCATCTTGGCCTCGCGACCATCTCGATCGTGGTGCTGATCGCGATTGCGATTGGCTGGCGAGAGGCCGTGGTCACGTTCGTGGTGATCCCGACCACGATCCTGCTGACGATGTTTGCAGCCAATCTGATGGGTTACACGATCAACCGGGTCAGCCTCTTTGCTCTCATTTTCTCCATCGGCATCCTGGTCGATGACGCCATCGTCGTGGTCGAGAACATCGCCCGCCATTGGGGCATGCGCGACGGTCGCCCACGCCTTCAGGCCACGATCGAGGCCGTGGCGGAGGTCGGCAATCCCACCGTCGTCGCCACCTTGACCGTGATCGCCGCCCTTCTCCCGATGCTGTTCGTGTCGGGACTGATGGGACCCTACATGGCGCCGATCCCGGCCAACGCCTCGGCGGCGATGCTGTTCTCGTTCTTCGTCGCCATGGTCGTAGCGCCCTGGCTGATGCTGCGGCTCGCGCCGAAACAAGCCAACACGTCCACCGGTGCGCATGATGCCCATGGCGAAGGCCGTCTCGGGCTGCTCTATCGCAGTGTGGCGCGGCCGATCGTCGCCAGCAAACGATCGGCATGGATCTTCCTGCTCGGCGTCGGCATCGCCACGCTGCTGTCGATGACGTTGTTCGCGACGAAATCGGTCACGGTCAAGCTGCTGCCGTTCGACAACAAGTCGGAGATCGCCGTGATGGTCGATCTGCCCGAAGGCGCGAGCCTGGAGGATACCGAGCGCACGCTGTTCGCGGCGGCTGACGTCGCCCATCAGCTGCCGGAGATCACGAGCGTGCAGAGCTATGCCGGCACGGCTGCGCCTTTCAACTTCAACGGTCTGGTCCGACACTATTATCTGCGCGAGCGCTCCGAGCTCGGCGAGCTCCAGGTCAACCTCGCGGCGCGCAGCGACCGCAAGCGCGCGAGCCACGACATCGCGCTCGATCTTCGCCAGCGCTTGAAGGCAGTCGCCGTGCCGGCCGGCACCAGCATCAAGGTGGTGGAGGTGCCGCCCGGCCCGCCGGTGCTGGCGACGCTGCTCGCCGAGATCTACGGCCCCGATGCCGCGACCCGGCGCGCCGTCACCGGCGAGCTCAAGAAGGTGTTCGCCGACGTTCCCTTCATCGTCGACATCGACGATTCGATCGGGCAGAGGCGGCCGCGGCTGCGGCTGTCGATCGACCAGGACAGTCTCGAATTCTTCGGCGTCGAGCAGAAGGACGTCTACGACACGATCCAGACCCTGTTCGGCGGCGTCTCGGTCGGCTACTCGCATCGCGGCGAGGAACGCAATCCGATCGAGATCGCGGTGCGGTTACCGAAGCGCGACAAGACCTGGAGCGAAGCGCTGGCATCGACGCCGGTGCCGGCCAACACCCTTCCCGGCAGCAAGACGGTGGTCGAGCTCGGCCAGGTCGTGAAGGCCACGATGGAGGAAGGCTCGCCTGTGATCTTCCGGCGCGACGGTCGTTTCGCCGACATGGTGATGGCCGAGCTCGCGGGGCGCTTCGAGGCGCCGCTCTACGGCATGCTCGCGGTCGCCGACCGCATCGATGCCCATGACTGGGGCAAGCTGCCCAAGCCCCTGATCGGATTCCACGGCCAGCCGACCGACGAATCCCGTCCGACGCTGCTGTGGGACGGCGAATGGGAGATCACTTACGTGACGTTCCGCGACATGGGCGCGGCCTTCGGCGCCGCCATCCTCGGCATCTACGTGCTGGTCGTGGCGCAGTTCAAGAGCTTCCGCCTGCCGCTCGTGATCCTGACGCCGATCCCGCTGACCCTGATCGGCATCCTGCTCGGCCACTGGCTGCTGGGCGCACCGTTCACGGCGACATCGATGATCGGCTTCATCGCGCTCGCCGGCATCATCGTCCGCAACTCGATCCTGCTGGTGGATTTCATCCGGCACAGCGGCGGCGA
>JBARNF010001301.1:0-1649 GCA_049802835.1 Bradyrhizobium sp. | reverse complement strand
CATGAGGACAACGGCTCCGTCGTCGTCGTGTTCGCCGAGACCGACCTGCGCTCGGCGCACGCGATCGCCCGCCGCCTCTCCAGCGTGATGCGCCACACCTCGCACGGCAAGCGCGACTCCCGCATGGAGCCTGCCGTCACCGTCGCCGCGCTGCAGCCCGGCGACACCGCCCGCAGCCTGCTGGCACGGGTCTATGGCGAGGCACAGCGCGCGGCGTCGTGAGGATCTCCACTTGCCTCCCGTCTTTGCGCGCTTGAAAGCAATTGAGCCGTAGGTGGACAGAGGAGCGTGCACTCTCGCCGCATGCGAGCTGTTGGAGCGCTCCGTGCCCGTCCCTGCGCAACCAGCCGGCCGGTCGGACGTTAGCGGCTCTCCTGCACAATCGAACCTAGTTGAAATTGAAATGCGTCTCCATGGCATCCAGCGCCAGACCGACATCCGCCCCGATCAAGCCAAGAACTTCCAGAAACCAGGATAATTGTTCACCGGCTGGCCACAGTCCCCGTTCGTCAGGAGACAAGAGGCTGATGGCAAGGCGAGCCATCAAGACGTCTTGATCCACAACGTTTCGAATGCCGTGATCGTCAACGACTTTCCAGCAACAGGCGAGAGCCCTGCGCCTTTCATCTTCCACGTGGTCACCGGCGAGAAATCGCCTGACGATAGGCATCGGCTCAAGCGCCGAAGGACCGAAGACGATACCCAGTTGGTCAAGAACATCGCTCATGTAGAGAAGAAGAAGTCGAACGGATGCGCGAGGGTTTTCCGGCCAGGAGGATTGATCCGATAGGCCGATTCATAGTTTGCCACCAAACAAGCGAAATACACCGCGCACGGCGATTTAACCACCTTAGTCGGGGTTCGTAGGATGGCAAAGGGCCGCCGCAGGGATAGCGACCGAGCGGGGCTGCGCGGACATCAGGGCGATCGACAACGCGACGTGCGCTCGACGGCCATCGGGCAATGTGGGCCACGACGCGCTTGATGCGCCGAGCTACGGCCGGTGCGGCGGCTGGGTAGTGATCGGCGAGCCAATCGGCAATGTCTGCGAGATCCCTGAGGGCTTCGTCTGTGTAGACGACCCTCATCGGGGGCGGAATTTGGCGAACGCGGCTTCGACCGCCTCCTCGCTGGCAAAGCGCCCTTCGTTGGCGGCGTGAAGGCCACGATCGATGCCGGCCAATTCGAGATCGCTCGGCCGATATTCGCCGGCGGTCACGCCAGCGTCGATTTCGAGCGCCAGCTCGGCAAGCTCGTCCTGCAGTTCGGCCGGCCAAACCTCGACACGTTCGAGAACGTCTGTGAGCTTTTTGGTCTTCATGGTCGCATGATTAGCGCAAAGCCGGCCGGCTGTCATGGGGACCCAATGGTGGCCGGCAGCGCATAGCCCGGGTGTCGCTTCGCTCATCCGGGTTACGTTCACTTACGAGGATCACCCCATGTCCCGCCTGCACTGGATCGACCTCCCCATCTCCGGCCGGCTCGCCATTGCAGCGCGGCCGCGGGCCGGGGACTGGCTCGACGACGAGATCGGCGCCTGGGCGAGCGACGGGGTTGCCGTCGTCGTCAGCCTGCTGGAGCCCGCCGAGGTTCACGAACTCGGCCTGCAGCGCGAGGCGGCGCTGTGCCAGTCGCACGGCATGGCCTTC
>JBARNF010001300.1:0-6495 GCA_049802835.1 Bradyrhizobium sp. | reverse complement strand
GCGGTCTTGCCGACGCCGGGCTCGCCGATCAGCACGGGATTGTTCTTGGTGCGCCGGGACAGCACCTGGATGGTGCGGCGGATCTCCTCGTCGCGGCCGATCACCGGGTCGAGCTTGCCGTCGCGCGCCGCCTGGGTCAGGTCGCGGGCATATTTCTTCAGCGCGTCATAGGCGTTCTCGGCGGTCGCCGAGTCCGCGGTGCGGCCCTTGCGCAAGCTCTCGATCGCCGCGTTGAGGTTCTGCGGGCTGACGCCGCCCTTGGTGAGGATGCTGCCGGCTTCGCTGTTCTTCTCCAGCGTCAGTCCGAGCAGCAGACGCTCGACCGTGACGAAACTGTCGCCGGCCTTCTCGGCCGCCTTCTCCGCCGCGTCGAAGGCACGCGCCAGCTCGGGCGACAGATAGACTTGTCCGGCGCCGCTGCCGGACACCTTCGGCAGCTTGTTCAGCGCGTCTTCGGTGGCCTTGAGGATCGCGCGCGAATTGCCGCCGGCGCGATCGATCAGGCCGCCTGCGAGTCCCTCGCCGTCATCGAGCAGCACTTTCAGCAGATGCAGCGGCGAGAACTGCTGATGGCCGTCGCGCACCGCCAGCGATTGCGCCGATTGGATGAAGCCCCGCGCGCGCTCGGTATATTTGTCGATATTCATGATGTTTCCCTCAGCCTGCTGTGACGCCCCGAAGGCACGGTTTCAGCATCTTCACTGGGTTTCGGTTCGCGCACGTTGACGTCGGTCAACGCCGCAATCAGAGACGTCGCCGGGTTGCGCCCGGCTTGAGTTGACATGTGGGAATGCCGGCCAGAAACGGAAGAGGCCGCTTCACAAATTCGTGTGCCCTGGCCGCAGCAATGGGAATCTCCTAAGACCGCGGCCATGAGCCAGACCCCTCCCGCGCGCATCGCCGGCCTCTACCGCTACCCGGTCAAGGGCCTTACCCCGGAACCGTTGCAGACGGCCCCCCTGAGGGTCGGGCAGACGCTGCCGGCCGACCGACGCTATGCGCTCGAGAACGGCCCCACCGGCTTCGATCCGAAGGCCCCCGTGTGGAGGCCCAAGACGGCGTATCTGATGCTGATGCGCAATGAGCGGCTGGCTGGGTTCAAGACCCTGTTCGAGGACGCGACCAACGTCCTGACCATCCGCAAGGACGGCGCGGTCACCGCCCAGGGCGATCTCGAAACCATCGAGGGCCGCGCGGCGATCGAGAATTTTTTCGCCCGCGAGTTCGCCGACGAGCTGCGCGGGCCGCCAAAACTGTTGTCGGGCGGCGGCTACAGTTTTACGGATCTGGCGCGCAAGGTGGTCTCGATCATCAATCTCGCCACCGTCGCCGAGATCGAAAGGCTGGTCGGCGCAACCGTGCATCCGCTGCGCTTCCGCGCCAATATCTACGTCGCGGGCTGGCCGGCCTGGCACGAGGCCGCGCTGCTGGATGAAACGCTGCGCATCGGATCGGCGCGGCTGAAGATCGTCAAGACGACCACCCGCTGCGCCGCGGTCAACGTCGATCCCGACACCGCCGCGCGTGACCTCGACATCCCCTCAGCAATCGTCCGCGACCGCGGCAACAACGAATGCGGAATCTATGCCGAGGTCATCGCAGCCGGCGACATCGCGGTCGGTGATGAGCTCGCGGTGGAGCAGCCGAGGCTGGTGTAGGCCGCAACTGCCACCGCGGCTACGGTGCACTCCCTCGCCCCGTTCTTACGGGGAGAGGGTTGGGGTGAGGGGCAGACGCACGGGAAGTGTCCGTGGTGAGACCTGTACCTCCTCACCCGGATGTCATCTTCGATGCCATCCGACCTCTCCCCGCAAGCGGGGAGAGGTAGCAGCCGCGCAAGCCGCCATAGCCGGGCCATCAGTTCAGGAACTGATCAGTTCGGCACCACGTAGGCGTAGATGCGTCCGCGCGACACCGCGGTCTCGCGCACCCGGTTGCCGTTGTTGCCGGAGATCACGATCGGGTTGCCCTGGGCATCGACGCCCGAGACCACGCCGACATGGCCGCCGCCGCGGCGGCTCATGACCGCGATCGCACCGACCTGCGGGCCGGAGACGCGCTGGCCGTAGCTCGCGAACGAGCGCGCCATGTCGGAGCCGGTGCCGTGATGGCCGGTGCGCTCCAGCACCATGTTCATGAAGCGCGCGCACCACAGGCTGCGGCGGCCGGTCGGATTGCCGCCGCCGATGAAGCTGCGCGCCGCGGAGACGACGCTGCTGCCGCCACTGATGCCGCCGGAGCTCGCCATGCCGTCGGACGCCGTGCCCGGCATCATGACGCTGGCCTGCGCATCGTCGACGCCGCTCACCTGCATCCGTGCGACGCCGCGCTCCCAGCGCGACATGCGGGCAACGGAGCGACGGTGGTGATGGTATCTCGCGTAGTGATGGCCGCCGTGGCTGCGGTGGGCGTGATGCCCGGAGCCGTGATGCGGACGGGCCGAAGCCGGTGTTGCGGTGGCGGCAATCACTGCCGAGCACATGGTGAGCGCAACGATGTGAAGCGACCGGCGAAGGGTAGACACAACCATACTCAATCCTTCTGTTACTTCCCCCAGTACCCTGACTTGGCACCCCCTTGTCCTCAGCCCGGCTCCTCTGCAAGCCGCCAGCGAGGGCCCGTAAAGAGGGGCGCTGTGACGAAAACATGACCATGCGTGGCAAAAGGTGGGCGGATGAGGGGCGATTTCATGTTTATTATCCGGCCAAAATCAATTGGCCGCCCGCTTCATTGTCGCGCGGCGCGCGACTCATCAGGATCCGGCACGCGACACGGGAGGAACTGAAAATGCCTTGCGCAACGGCGAAAGACGGCGCTCGCCTCTATTTTGAAGAGACCGGCGAGGGCACGCCGCTCATCTTCCTGCACGAGTTCGCCGCCGACCACACCAATTGGGAGCCGCAGCTGCGCGCCTTCGCGCGGCGTCACCGCTGCATCGCCTATTCAGCGCGCGGCTACACGCCATCGGAGGTTCCGCCTTCGCCCGATGCCTACACCTACGAGCAGTTCTACACCGATGCGCTGGCCGTGCTGGACCATCTCGGCATCGACCGGGCCCATTTCGTCGGGCTGTCGATGGGCTCCTACTCCTCGCTCCAGATCGCGCTGAACGCGCCGGCACGCATCCGCTCGATGGTGCTGGCCGGCGTCGGTTCCGGCTCCAGCCTGGCGCATCTCGACGCCTTCCGCGCCCAGTGCCGCGCCACCGCCGAGCAGCTCGAGACGCTGGGTTCCGCCGAGACTGCCAAGGTCACCCGCGAGGCGCCCGGCCGCATTCCGTTCCTGGTCAAGGACCCGCGGGGACACGCTGACTTCTACGCCGCGCTCGCCCGCCACGACGCGACCGGCTCGGCCAACACCATGCGCGGCTTTCAGGGCGGCCGGCCGTCGATCTACACCCTGACGGACGCCATCCGCCGCGTGACCACGCCCGCCCTGATCATCTGCGGCGACGAGGACGACGCCTGCATCGAACCGAGCCTGTTCCTGAAGCAGCACCTCCCCGCCGCGGGGCTCACGTTCTTCCCGAAGTCCGGCCACGTGCTGAACCTGGAGGAGCCGGCGCTGTTCAATGAAGCGGTGGAGCGGTTCATTGCGCTGGTCGAGGCCGGACGCTGGGGGCCGCGGGATCCGCGGTCGATGGCGGGATGAGGATGCAAAGCTGTCTCGGCACTGCATCTCCAGACCAGCGGCGATGATCTTCGGCGCCGTAGCATGGAGATCACTGAGTGTGAGGCCAATGCCGTTGCTCCACCAGTGCCATCGTCCGCGCAGGCGGACGATCCAGTACGCCGCGGCTCATCAGCTTGAGCACTGCTGTCTGTGAATACTGGATCGCCCGGTCGAGCCGGGCGATGACACCGTGTTTGCAGCTGCTCTCGGCCATCCTACGTCCCTCAGATCGCCGCCTCTATCAGCCGCTGCCGTAGCAGCGGCACCACGAAGTCGACGAAGGCGCGCAGCTTCAGCGGCAGCCGGTTCTGCCCGTCATAGACGAGGTGCACGGGGCGCGGCGCAGGCTCGAAGGCTTCGAGCACCAGCTGAAGGCGACCGCTGCGGACGTGATCGACGACCTGGTAGGACAATGCGCGCACCAGGCCTGCGCCCGACAGCCCGGCTTCGATCGCAGCGTCGATCGTGTTGACGCCGAGACGGGCGCGGAACGTGGCTGTGATCTCCGATCCGTCGGCCTCGAACGGCCAGGCGCCGGGCACCGAGACGCTCTGGAATGAGATCACACTGTGCTGCGCGAGGTCATCAGGTGTTGCCGGGCATCCGTGGGCGACGAGATAATCAGGGCTGGCGCAGATCACATGACGGACGCTGCCGAGCCGGGTGGCGATCAGGTTCGAGTCCGGCAGCTGACCGATGCGCAGGGCGACGTCGACCTGGTCGTCGAGGAAATGCGCCACACGGTCGGTCATGACGAGATCGACCGCCACGTCCGGAAAAGCGGCGAGGAAGCGCGTCACCACCGGCAAGGCGTGCATGCGCCCGAATATGACAGGCGCCGTCACCACCAGATCTCCCTTGGGCTCGGAATATTCGCCGCTGGCGGCGCGCTCGGCTTCGGCGACCTGCTCCAGGATCGCGCGTGCCGCCGCGACATAGGACCGCCCGGCCGGCGTCAGCTCCAGCCCCTTGGCCGAGCGCAGCAGCAAGGTCGCCTTCAGATGCGCCTCGAGGTCGGCAACCTTGCGGCTGACGGTCGCCAGCGGCAGCCCGAGCGTCCGGCTGGCCTTCGACAGGCTGCCGGCCTCGGCCGCCGCCAGCAGCACCGACATGGCATCCAGGCGATCCAAAGGCCCTCCCAAATTTCGAGAGACATTCTCCAGATCTTATTGGCTCCCGCTCATTCCTGGAAGGCCTAAAAACCGAAGCGACAGCGGAGGCGTCCATTTCCTGGCCTCCGGCCAGCGAGGAGAGATCCGATGACCACCCAGACCCGCTACCGCACCGCGACCGTCCAGGGCCGCAAGATCTTCTACCGCGAGGCCGGCGATCCCTCAGCGCCGACCATCCTGATGCTGCATGGCCTGCCGACCAGCAGCCAGATGTTCCGCGACCTGATCCCGGCGCTCGCCGACCGCTTCCATCTGATCGCGCCTGATTACGTCGGCTTCGGCCATTCCGACGCGCCGTCGCGCGATGAATTCGCCTACACTTTCGACAATCTCGCCGCCCATGTCGAAGGCCTGGTCGACGTGCTCGGACTGGACTCGTATATCCTCTACATGCAGGACTATGGCGGGCCGGTCGGCTTCCGCCTGTTCACGCAGCGGCCGGAGCGCGTGAAGGGCTTCATCCTCCAGAACACCAATGCCTACATGGAAGGTGTCGGCGAGGCGCCGAAGAAGGTGCTGCTGCCGTTGTGGGAGAAACGGACGGAGGAGACCGAGGCTCCCGCGCGCGATCTGCTCAGTCTCGACGGCACCAAATTCCAGTGGTTGGTCGGAGCCAAGGATCCGCGGGCCGTCAATCCCGACAACTGGCTGCTCGACCAGGCGCTGCTCGACCGTCCCGGCACGCGGGACTATCAGGTCGACCTGCTGGAGAACTACAAGACCAACGTCGCGCTCTATCCACAGTGGCAGGCGGCGTTTCGCGCCCATCGACCGAAGACGTTGATCGTCTGGGGCCAACACGATCCGTTCTTCATCCCACCCGGCGCCCGCGCCTATTTGAACGACCTGCCCGAGGCCAAACTGGTCTGGCTCGACGCCGGCCACTTCGTGCTCGACGAGAATGCCGCGCGCGTCGCCGCCGAGATCAAGACGGTGTTTGCGGGCGACGCGGGGCGCGCCTCGTCCGCGGCGTGAACGGCCGCGCACGATGCCGACTTGGCGGCGTACAACGAAAGCCCGACACTGACAGACGACATTTGACGCGAGACCGCCCCACACGCCGTCATTGCGAGCGCAGCGGCGCAGCGAAGCAATCCAGAATCATTCCCCGGAGACGGTCTGGATTGCTTCGGCGCAAGAGCGCCTCGCAATGACGATCTCTTGACCGGCGCCATTCCGAACGCGCGACGCCCGCGCTACTACTCCCCGATGATCTTGATCAGCACCCGCTTGCGGCGGCCGCCGTCGAACTCGCCGTAGAAGAACTGTTCCCACGGGCCGAAATCGAGCTTGCCGTTGGTGATCGCGACCACGACCTCGCGGCCCATGACCTGGCGCTTCATGTGGGCGTCGGCATTGTCCTCGCCGGTCCGGTTGTGCCGATAACCAGAGACAGGCTCGTGCGGCGCGAGCTTTTCCAGCCACTGCTCATAGTCGAAATGCAGCCCGCTCTCGTCGTCATTGATGAAGACCGACGCCGTGATGTGCATGGCGTTGACCAGCACGAGGCCCTCGCGCACCCCGCTCTCCTTCAGCGCCGCCTCGACCTCGGGCGTGATGTTGATGAACGCGCGTCGGCCCGGCGTTTGGAACCAAAGTTCCTTGCGGAACGATTTCATAGGATCACTCCCGATATTCGCAAAGATGTTGC